>DASXJJ010000235.1:0-16772 GCA_036497465.1 Pseudonocardia sp.
AGTGCGTCGAGCACGGCCAGCACAGTGGCCGTGTAGGTGTCGGTCGTGAGCGCGTAGTCCCTGGTCTGCCAGTCGTCCGGCGGGTCGGAGCGGCCGTGCCAGGGCAGGTCGAACGCGACGACCCGGTACCGCGCGGTGAGCTCGGCGTCCTCGAGCAGGTGGCGGAACTGGCGGGAGTCGGCGCCCGCGGTGTGCAGGCACAGCAGCGGGGTCCCCGAGCCGGCCGACTCGTGGTAGATCCGCCTCGGCTCGCCCTGGACCTCGACGTGCAGGTAGCGGCCCTCGATCGGGCTCAGCCCGGGGCCCGGGACCGGCGGCGAGGGCCGGGCGGCCGGGCCGGGTCGCTCCCGCTCGCGCAGGGCGTCGAGCACCCGGTCGACGGCGCCGGCGGCGCGCGCCCACACCGCCCGGCTGCCCCGAACCCGCTCCGCCCCCGGGTGGCCACCAGCGCCTGCGCCGACGTACAGCCCCGGGGTACCGGCAGCGCGCAGAACTCCGCCCACTCCGCCCCGGTCACGGTGAAGGTGAAGTCCCAGCTGGAGTTGAGCGACACCTGGTCGGTGAGCGTCAGCGTGCCGTCCGCGACCCGGACCTCCAGCCGGCGCTCGCCGACCTCCAGCAGCGCGGACCACGGGTGGCACGGCGGCAGCCCGTCCAGCGGCACGACGAGGTCGCTCGGGTCGGTGTGGGTCGCGGCCTCCGGCACGGTCTTCGGCACGGTCTCCGGCACGGTCTCCGGCACGGTCATCGGCACCTCCGTGGAGCAGTGGACTCGGCAGATCGTACGACTGTCAGACAATATCCGCACCTGGCTGGAGTGGTGATCTCGACGGCCGTACAGGGCGCTGACCGGGATCAACTCGTAAATTTCCGGCAGTCGGACCTTGACGGTTCCCGGCAGGTCGAGTTACTTTCCGACTGATTGTCAGACAAACAGACAAACGATGCGGCCCGGCCACCGCTCCGACGGGAGGCGCGAGGACCGCGCGCAACGGTGCGACTACGGATGGGGCCGAAGATGGCAGACACGGGTCGAGCTGTCCGGTCGGACGAGCGGCGACGGTCACCGGACCTGGCGACGAAGCGACGCTCGGCGACCGTCGGGGCGTTCTTCGCCGAGTTCGTCGACATGTTCGACATCTACCTGCCGACGGTGATCCTCACCCCGGCGCTGATGTACTTCCAGCCGGCCGGGCTGTCGCCCGGAATGATCGGGATCTTCACCTCGCTGATCTTCGCCACGACACTGATCGGCCGCCCGGTCGGCGCGGCGATCTTCGGTGCGCTGGCCGACCGGGTCGGCAGGCGCAGGACCACGATCACCTCGGTCACCGGGTTCGGCGTGATCACCTTGCTGATCGCGTTCGTGCCCGGGCACGCCACGATCGGCATCGCCTCCTACTGGATCCTGATCCTGCTGCGCTTCCTGGACGGCATCTGCCTGGGCGGCGGCTACACCGGGGCGCTGCCGCTGGCCATGGAGTACGCGCCGAAGCACCGACGCGGCCTGCTCGGCGGTGTCATCCTGGCCGCCTTCCCGTTGGCCTACATCGTGATCAACCTGGTCGGCCTGGCGTCGTTCGCGGCCTTCCCGCTGGCCGGGCCCGACTCGCCGTACGCGGTATGGGGCTGGCGCCTGCCGTTCGTGCTCGGGGCGCTGCTGGCCTTCGCGCTGGCGCTCTACTACGTGCGCAGCGTGTCCGAGTCGGAGATCTGGGAGCAGTCGGAGAAGAAGTCGGCCCCGCTGCGCACCCTGTTCACCGGGGACACCGGCCGGGGGTTCCTGCAGGTGTTCACCATGATGACCGGCTTCTGGCTGACCCAGAACATGGTCACCCTCTACCTGCCGACCGCGGTGCTGCACACCACGCTCAAGCTCACCGGTACCCAGCTGACCCTGACGCTGCTCGCCGCCTACGCCTGCCTGGTGGTCAGCTACATCGGCTCCGGGGTGATCGCGCAGCACATCGGCCGGCGCCGGTTCTTCCTCATCCTCGGCCCGCTCATCGCCACCGTCGGCTCGGTGCTGCTGTGGCTGCTGGTCACCGGCACCGCATTGTCGATGGGCCTGATCGTGCTGCTGGTCTGCGTGTTCTCGGTGCTGGTCACCGCGCCGTGGGGGGTGGTGCTGCCGTACATCAACGAGCGGTTCCACACCGACGTGCGCGCCTCCGGGTTCGGCCTGGGGTTCAGCGCCTCGGTGATCATCCCGTCGTTCTACGCGTTCTTCCTGGCGGGGCTCGGCCAGTTCATGCCCTACGCGCTGGCCGCGATCGTGCTGCTGTTCGTCGGCGGGGTGCTGGCCACCGTCGGCGCGGCGGCCGGCCCGGAGACCAAGGACGTGGACTTCACCCGCGCGGTGGGCGAGGACTGATGGCCTACGAGGTGTTGGCGGTGCGGTACGGCACCCGGACCGCGCGGAAGTCCGAGACATACCTGAACTACCACGTCTACGGCGAGCCGGACGCCGAGCTGCCGATGGACTACTTCTTCTGGGTCCTCCGGGACGGCGGACGCACCGTGGTCGTGGACTGCGGGTTCGGCGACGGGCCGGGCCGCAGGCGGGGCCGCACCCGGCTGGTCGACCCGGCCGGGGCGCTGCGCGGGCTGGGGATCGAGCCGGCCGAGGTGGACCGGCTGGTCGTCACGCACGCCCACTACGACCACATCGGCAACCTGGACGCGTTCCCGGCCGCCGAGGTGGTCATCGCCCGCCGCGAGTACGAGTTCTGGACCGGGCCGTACGCCGACCGCGTCCAGTTCGCCCACTCCATCGAGACCGACGAGCTGGCGCTGCTGGCCAAGGCCGGCGCCGAGGGCCGGCTGCTGCTGGTGGAGGACACCCTCGACCTGGCGCCCGGGATCGAGCTGACCGTCGTCGGCGGGCACACCCCGGGCCAGCTGATCGCGCAGGTCGACGCGGGCTACGAGACCGTGGTCCTGGCCGCCGACGCGCTGCACTTCTACGAGGAGCTGGAGCGCGACCGGCCGTTCTTCGTGGTCGCCGACCTGCTGGACATGTACCGCGGCTTCGACCTGGTGCGCGAGATGACCCAGGACCCCGGTCGCCGGCTGGTGGCCGGGCACGACGCGGGGGTGGGCGAGCGGTTTCCCGGGCGGCTGGCCGGGCTCCCCGCCGGGCTGGCCGAGCTGGTCGTCCGGGTCGCCGGGCCGGGGGCCGTCGCGTGACCGGCCTGAGCGGGAAGGTCGCCCTGGTCACCGGCGCGGCCGGCGGCATCGGCGCGGCCACCGCCCGGCGGCTAGCGGCGGCCGGCGCGCGGCTGGTGCTGACCGACGTGGACGGCGAGCGGCTGGCCGCGCTGGCGGCGGAGCTCCCCCCGGGCACGGTGCACCTGGCCGGCGACGTGGCCGACGAGGAGCATGCCGACGCGGCCGTGGCGGCCGGGGTCGGGGCGTTCGGCCGGGTCGACCTGCACCACCTGAACGCCGGGATCCCCGGGCCGCTGACCCCGCTGCCCGAGCTGTCGGTGGCCGACTTCGACCGGGTGGTCGGGATCAACCTGCGCGGCACGTTCCTGGGCCTGCGTGCCGCGTTCCGCCGCTACGCGGCGCAGGGCGGCGGCGGCGCGGTGGTGCTCACCGCGTCCATCGCGTCGTTGCGCGGCAGCGACGACCTGCTCGCCTACCAGGCCTCCAAGCAGGGCGTGCTCGGCCTGCTCCGCGGCGCCGCGGTGTACGGCGGGCCGATCGGGGTGCGGGTGAACGCGGTGGCACCGGGGATCGTGCCGACCGCGCTGTTCGCCGCGTCCGGCGCCGGGCCGGGCGGCGGGGACGACATGGCCCGCCGGGCGGCCACCACGCCGCTGCGCCGCCCGGGCACCGCGGCCGAGATCGCCTCGGTGGTGGCGTTCCTGCTCGGCGACGACGCCGGCTACCTGACCGGCGAGGTGATCTCGGTGGACGGCGGGGCGGCGGCCGTCAGCACGGTGCGCCCGTCCGGCGGCGCCGGCGCCTGGGACCCCGGCCCGGTGGACGCGCGGCTGCACGCGGCGGCGGGAGCGGGAACCGACACACGAGGGGAGCGCTCCTGATGGCGGGCGGAACGGACGGAACGGCCGGTACGGGCGGACCGGTCGGCATGGTCGGCCTGGGCAACATGGGCGGCCGGATGGTACGGCGGCTGGTCGACGCGGGTCTCACGGTGGTCGGGCACGACCCGGTCGCGGGCCGGGCGGAGGCGGCGGGCGCGGAGCCGGCCGCCGATCCGGCGGAGGTGGCCCGGCGCGCCGGGGTCGTCCTGCTGTCGCTGCCGGACAGCCACGTGGTGGAGCCGGTGGTCCGCGCGCTGCTGCCGGCGGCGAAGCCGGGCACCGTGCTGGTGGACCTGTCCACCGCCTCGCCGGCGTCGACGGTGGCCCTGCACGCGGAGGCGGACGCGGTCGGCGTGCGCTACCTAGACGCGGGCATCTCCGGCGGCGCCTCGGCCGCCGAGAAGGGCTCGTTGACGATCATGGCCGGTGGCGACGCCGACGCGCTGGCCGAGGTCGGCTGGGTGCTGGAGCCGATCGCCGCGCACGTGCACCACATGGGCGGCCCCGGCGCCGGGCACACCACGAAGCTGCTCAACAACTTCCTGAACGCGGTGAGCCTGGCCGCCAGCGCCGAGGTGATGGTCGCCGGCCGCCGCGCCGGGCTCGACCTGCCGCTGCTGCTGGACGTGCTCAACTCGAGCAGCGGGGTCAACTTCGCCACGCTCAACCGGTTCCCGCGCATCGTGACCGGCGACTACCTGGAGGGCGGGCTGACCAGCCGGCTGATGACCAAGGACGTGGCGCTCTACCTCGACCTGGTCGGCCGCCTCGGAGTGCCCAGCCTGAACGCGGCCGGGCCGCTGGCCAGCTTCGGGCTGGCGGAGAACCTGGGCTACGGCGACCAGATCAGCAACCGCGTGGTGGACGCGATCGGCGACCTGGCCGGCGGCGTCCGCGTGCACGACACCGAGACCGGCGGAACCGGCAGCACGACCGACACGGAGGCATGACCAGTGCAGATCGTCCGGGGCCGCACGACCGCGAGCACCCCAACGCAGAACCGCACCGAGACGTTCACCGGCACGGTGTGGGGCGATCCGGTGCTGCCCACCACCGAGGAGGGCAACACGATCAACTCGGTGACCTTCACCCCCGGCGCCCGCACCTACTGGCACCGGCACACCGGCGGCCAGATCCTGGTCGTCACCGCCGGGCTGGGCTGGGTGTGCCCGCACGGCGAGAAGCCCCAGCTGATCCGGGCCGGCGACGTGGTGTGGGTGCCGCCCGGCGAGCGGCACTGGCACGGAGGCACCGCCGACACGGTGCTGACGCACCTGGCCATCTCGATCGGCAGGACCACCTGGCTGGACGAGGTCAGCGAGGACGACTACCGCGCCGCGGCCGAGACGGCGGCGGCAGGGGAGGAGGCACGGTGAGCGAGCAGGACGAGGCCTACCGGCGGGGCCTGGAGATCCGCAAGGAGGTGCTGGGCGAGGCGCACGTGAAACGCTCGCTGGCCGCCGTGAGCGAGTTCTCCCGCCCGGTGCAGGAGTACGTCACCGCCACCGCATGGGGGCGGATCTGGAGCCGTCCGGGGCTGGACCGGCGCACCCGCAGCCTGCTCAACCTGGGCATGCTCACCGCGCTGGGCCGCAACCACGAGCTGGGCGTGCACGTGCGCGGCGCGGTCACGAACGGCTGCACCGTCGAGGAGATCCAGGAGACGCTGCTGCAGGCGGCGGTGTACTGCGGCGCCCCGGCCGCGCTGGAGTCGTTCCGGGTCGCCGAGGGCGTGCTGGACGAGCTGGCCGCGCAGCGGCCCGGTTCCGCCGGCCCGGAGGGCAACGGCCGTGCCTGAGGCGGGGCCGCCGGCCGCCGTCGGCTTCGTCGGTCTGGGGCGGATGGGCGAGCCGATGGTGCGGCGGATCGCGGCCGGCGGCGTCACCGTGCGCGGGTGCGACGCCGCCCCCGGGCGGGCCGGGGAGCTTGCCGAGGTGCTGACGCCGGTGTCCGACCCGGCGGCGGCGGCGGAGGGGGCGGGCGCGGTGATCCTGATGCTGCCCGACTCGACGGTCGTGGAGAAGGTCGTGCTGGACGGGGGCCTGCTCGACGCACTGGAGCCGGGCACCGTGCTGGTCGACATGAGCTCCTCGGAGCCGCTGCGCACCCGGGCGCTGGCCGAGCGGGTTGGCGAGCGCGGGGGGACCCTGGTGGACGCCCCGGTGTCCGGCGGGGTGTCCGGCGCGCGGGCCGGCACGCTGACGATCATGGTCGGTGGGCCGGCCGAGGCGGCCGGCGCGCTGGAGCCGCTGCTGGCGCTGATGGGCCGGGTGCGGCACGTCGGCGGAGTCGGCTCGGGGCACGCGCTCAAGGCGTTGAACAACCTGATGTCCGCGGCGCACCTGCTGGCCAGCTCGGAGGCCATCCTGGCCGGCGAGCGCTTCGGGCTCGACCCGGCGGTGATGCTGGACGCGGTGAACGGCTCCAGCGGCCGCAGCGGTTCCACCGAGAACAAGTGGCCCAACTACGTGCTGCCGGGGACCTACGACTCGGGCTTCACCGCGGGCCTGATGGTCAAGGACATCCGGATCGCGCTGGAGCTGGCCGAGGCCACCGGCGCGCCCTCGGCGCACGCCGCCCGCACCGTCGAGCTGTGGAGCCGCGCGGTGGACCGGCTCGGCCCGGCCGCCGACCACACCGAGATCGCCCGCTGGCTGTACCAGCACCCCGAGGAGGACCGATGACGCTCACCGCCGAGCAACAGGAGATCAAGGACGAGTTCGTCGAGGTGCGCGGCACCTGGGGAGAGCCGTGGCAGCGGATGCTGGAGCTCGACCCGGCGTTCGTGCGCGCCTACCTGCACTTCTCCGCCGTGCCGTGGACCACCGCGTCGCACCTGGAGCCGAAGGTCAAGGAGTTCGTCTACATCGCGGCCGACGCGGCGGCCACCCACCTCTACGAGCCGGGCATCCGCCAGCACATCGCGGCCGCGCTGGAGCACGGCGCCACCCCGGCCGAGGTGATGGAGGTGCTGGAGCTGACCAGCACGCTGGGCATCCATGCCTGCAACATCGGCGTCCCGCTGCTGCTGGAGGTCCTCGAGGAGGAGGGGCTGCGCACCGGGCCGGCGATGCTGGACGCGCGGCAGGAGCGGCTGAAGGCGGAGTTCACCGAGAACCGCGGCTACTGGCACGAGTTCTGGGAGGGCATCCTGGAGCTGGCGCCCGACCTGTTCGAGGGCTACGTGGAGTTCTCCTCGGTGCCGTGGAAGACCGGCACGCTCCCGCCGAAGATCAAGGAAATGATCTACATCGCGTTCGACGCATCGGCCACCCACCTCTACGTGCCGGGGCTGAGGCTGCACCTGCGCAACGCCGTCCGGCTCGGGGCCGGCACCGGGGAGCTGATGGAGGTGCTGTCCATCGTCAGCGTGGTCGGCATTCACGCCGCCACCACCGCCGCGCCGATCCTGGCCGAGCTGGTGGAGGCCAGGGCGAACGGGGTGGGGCGGTGATCGACCCGGCCGAGCTGGGCGCGGCCGAGCAGGTGCTGTCGGTGAAGTACGCCGAGCGGCAGGTCCGGCGCAGCGAGGTGTTCCACGAGTACGCGGGCTACGGGGTGCCCGACGCCGTCCTGGACGTGGACTACAACTTCTGGGTCGTCCGGGACGACGACGGGATCACCCTGGTCGACACCGGCTACGACGTGCCGGCCCGCGACTGGCTGGGCGAGATCCCGGTGACGCCCACGCCGGAGTGCCTGCGGCTGCTGGACATCGACCCCTCCTCGGTCACCCGGGTGATCACCTCGCACTTCCACTACGACCACATCGGCTACCTGGGGCTGTTCGAGCACGCCGAGGTGGTCAGCGGCGGGGCGGAGCACGACTACTGGTTCGGCAAGCGCGCCGCCGGCGCGCTGGACGGCGAGTTCACCACCGAGGCCGACCTGGCCGTGGTGGACGCCGCCGAGAAGGACGGCAGGCTGCGGCTGGTGCGCGGCTCGGAGCGGGTGTCCGACTCGATCGCGGTGCGCCCGGTCGGCGGGCACTGCCCCGGCGAGCTGCTCGTCGCGGTGCGCACCCGGGCGCGGCCGCTGCTGCTCGCCTCGGACGCGGCGCACTTCTACGAGCAGCTCGAGCACGAGTGGCCGTTCTTCGCCTTCACCGACCTCGGCGAGATGCGCCGCGCGCTGTCCCTGATCAACCAGTTGGCCCGGGACTTCGACGCCGTCGTGGTGCCCGGGCACGACGGACGCACCCGGGACCGGTTCCCCGCGCTGCCCGGCCCCGCGGCCGACGTCGCCGTGGTGCTGGGCTGACCGGGAACCCGGGCTAGGGTCGTGGCCATGACCGCTGGACAGCACGCCAGGGACGCGACCGGCGGCGGTGCGTCCGCCCCGGCCGCGCCCGGGGGCCTGCGCGGCATCCGGATCGGCCGGGTGGCCGCTCCGCTGCGCGGGCAGGTGCTGGACGGGCTGCGCGAGGCGATCCTGAACTTCGAGCTGCAGCCCGGCCAGCGGCTGGTGGAGCGGGAGCTGATCGAGCAGATCGGGGTCTCCCGGGCCACCATCCGCGAGGTGCTGCGCGAGCTGACCGCCGAGGGCCTGGTGGTCACCGTGCCGCAGAAGGGCGTGGTGGTCTACGCGCCGTCCGCCGACGAGGCCCGCGACCTGTACGCGGTGCGCGCGTCGCTGGAGGCGCTGACCGTGCGGCGGTTCATCGAGCGCGCCACCCAGGGCCAGCACGACCGGCTGCGGGCCACGGTCACCCGGCTGGAGGCCGACGTGGTCGAGGGCGCCGACATGCACCAGCTGCTGCGCACCAAGGACCTGTTCTACGCCGCGCTGCTCGACGGCGCGGCGAGCCCGACGATCGAGCAGATCCTGGGCGGCGTGCAGGCACGGGTGCGGCTGCTGCGCGCGACCTCGCTGTCGCAGCCGGGCCGCCCGGCGCGGATGGCCGGGGAGATGCGCGCGCTGGTCGACGCGGTCACCGCCCGGGACCTGGAGCTGGCCACCCGGCTGTGCACCGAGCACCTGGAGCACGCTGCCGCCACCGGCCTGTCGGCTCTGGAGCACGCCCCGGCCCGGGAGGAACCGGCCTCCTGAGGCGGGCCCGGCGCGCCCCGGGATGCCGTCGCGCCTGGCTCGCCGGTCGGGCCGCACCCGGAAATCCGGCGCGGGCATTGACTCGCATGCAGGATGCATTCTACGGTCGTTGTGGTGCCGCTCACAGCGAACCCCGGCGCTCGTTCGGGTCCGTGACCTGCGGCAACGCGTCGACAGCGAGGTGGACGATGGCTCTGGACGAGGCGACGGCGGCGCTGCTCGGGCAGCTGGCGGAGAGCGGTATCAAGCCGCTGCACGAGATGACGCCGGAGGAGGCGCGCGGCCTCGGCGGCATCCTGCGCGACCTCACCGGCCCCGGGCCGGACGTGGCGCGGGTGCACGACGACACGGTGCCCGCCCCGGACGGCGGCTCGTTCGGCGTGCGGGTGCTGGTGCCGCACGGAACCCCCCGCGCGGTGCTCGTGTACTACCACGGCGGCGGCTGGGTGATCGGCGCGCTGGACGAGTTCGACACGCTCGGCCGAGGGCTCGCCGAGCGCACCGGCGCCGTGGTGGTGCTGGTCGACTACCGGCTGGCCCCCGAGCACCGCTACCCGACGGCCGCGCGGGACGCCTGGACCGCGCTGCGCTGGGCGGCCGAGCGGGTCACCGACCTGGCCGGCGCACCGGTGCCGCTGATCGTCGCCGGGGACTCCGCCGGCGGCAACCTGGCCGCGGTGGTCAGCCAGCGCGCCCAGGCCGAGGGCGGGCCCCGGATCGCGCTGCAGGTGCTGGTCTACCCGGTGACCGACGCGGACACCGGGAACGCCACCTACGTCGACCCGGCCAACCAGCTCATGCTCACCCGGGAGGCGATGATCTGGTTCTGGGACCACTACGCCCCGGAGCACGCCGACCGCGCGAGCCCGGACGCCTCGCCGCTGCACGCCGCCGAACTCGCCGGCCAGCCACCCGCCGCCGTGCTCACCGCCGAGCACGACGTGCTGCGCCAGGAGGGCGAGGCGTACGCGGAGCGGCTGCGGGCGGCCGGGGTCCCGGTCGAGCACCGCCGCTTCCCCGGCCAGATGCACGGCTTCTTCACCATGGTCAACGTGCTGCCCGGTGCCGCGGCCGGGATGGACTTCGTCGCGGAGCGGGTCGACGCGGCGCTCGCCGGGCAACCGGCCCCGGACACCGCACAGGCGCGGTAGCGGCCACACCCCGGCCGCGGTCAAGGAGGAAGCATGTCCGAGTCCAGCAACGGGTCAGCCGTACCGGTGGTGCCCGCCGAACGGGCGGCCGGTGACGACACCGCCGCGGCCGACCGCACCGCCGCGGCCGACCGCACCGCCGCGACCGACACCGTCGACGCCGTCGTCGTCGGGGCCGGCGTCGCCGGGCTCTACCAGCTCCACCGGCTGCGCGGGCTCGGCCTGCGCACCCGGGTGCTCGAGGCGGCCTCCGGCGTCGGCGGCACCTGGTACTGGAACCGGTACCCGGGCGCGCGCTGTGACGTGGAGAGCCTGTCGTACTCCTACTCGTTCTCCCCGGAGCTCGAGCAGGACTGGACCTGGAGCGAGAAGTACGCCACCCAGCCGGAGATCCTGCGCTACCTGGAGCACGTGGCCGACCGGTTCGACCTGCGCGGGGACATCACCTTCGACACCGGCGTGACCCGCGCGGTCTACGACGAGCAGCGCGGGCGCTGGCGGGTCGACACCGACACCGGGGAGCGGCTGGACACCCAGTTCGTGATCATGGCGACCGGCTGCCTCAGCATCTCCAAGGCCCCGGAGATCCCCGGCGCGGAGCGCTTCGCGGGCCCGATCCACCACACCGGGCACTGGCCGCACGAGGGCGTGGACGTCACCGGCCAGCGGCTCGGGGTGATCGGCACCGGCTCGTCCGGCATCCAGTCGATCCCGGTCCTCGCGCGGCAGGCGAGCGAGCTGACCGTGTTCCAGCGCACCCCGAACTTCTCCATGCCGGCGGGCAACCGGCCGCTGCCGGCGGAGGAGGTCGACGCGATGAAGGCGAACTACCGGGCCTGGCGCGACGGGCAGCGGCACTCGGGCTTCGGCGTGCCGATCGCCGAGCCGACCCGTGCCGCGTACGACGTCCCGGAGGCCGAGCGGAACGCCAAGTACCAGGATGGGTGGGACCAGGGCAACCTGGTGGCGATCCTGGCCGCCTACACCGACACGCTGACCGACAAGGCGGCCAACGACACCGCCGCCGAGTTCATCCGCTCCAAGATCCGGTCGAGCGTGCGCGACCCGGAGCTGGCCGAGACGCTGTCGCCGCGCAGCTTCCCGGTGGGCACCAAGCGCCCCTGCCTGGACAGCGGCTACTACGAGACGTTCAACGCCGAGCACGTGCACCTGGTCGACCTGCGCCGCACGCCGCTGGTGGAGATCACCGAGCGGGGCGTGCGCACCTCGGAGCGGGAGTACGGGTTCGACGCGATCGTGTTCGCCACCGGGTTCGACGCGATGACCGGCGCGCTGACCCGGATCGACATCCGGGGTGTGGGCGGGGTGTCGCTGGCGGACAGGTGGGCCTGCGGGCCGCGCACCTACCTCGGCATCGCGCTCGCCGGGTTCCCGAACCTGTTCACCATCACCGGGCCGACCAGCCCGTCGGTGTTCAGCAACATGATGGTGTCCATCGAGCAGCACGTCGACTGGGTCACCGACCTCATCGGCCACCTGCGCGAACGCGGGATCACGGCGGTGGAGGCCACCGAGGGCGCCGAGGACGACTGGATGGCGCACCACACCGAGGTCGGTGACGCCACGCTGTTCCCGACCGCCGAGTCCTGGTACATGGGCTCGAACGTGCCGGGCAAGGCGAGGGTGCTGATGGCCTACATCGGCGGCGTGGGGCTCTACCGGGAGAAGTGCGACGAGGTTGCCGCGCGCGGCTACGAGGGCTTCGCGTTCAGCACGGAGTCCACGCTCGCGCCGGCCTGAGGCGTGCCACGCACCGCCGTCCGCGCGCCAGGGGCGTCGGACGGCGATGCCGCGCCTACCATCCACAGCCCGACCTCGGAGGTGTGCTGTGTCCTACGCCGTGCCGTTGACCCGGCGGGAAGCGGTCGAGCGCCAGCTCCGGGACGAGATCGTCAGCGGCGCGCTACCGGCCGGCACGGTGCTCAAGGACGCCGAGGTCGCCGCCCGGTTCGGGGTGAGCATCACCCCGGTGCGGGAGGCGATCGCCCAGCTGGCCGCCGAAGGTCTGATCGACATCGCGCCGAACCGCACCCGGAAGGTCACCAGGGTGACCCAGAAGGACGCGCTCGAGCTGATCGACGTGATGGGCGTGCTGGCCTGCGCCGGGTTCGAGTGGGGGGTGGAGAACATCACCGACTCGCACCTGGCCACGCTGCGCGGGCAGCTGGCCGAGTTCGAGGCGTCGCTGCGTGCCGGGAACGTCACCGCCGCCGGTGGCGCGGGTGCCGACTTCAGCACCACTGTCATCCTGGCCAGCGGCAACCGCGAGCTGCAGACCCACGTCGACCTGGTGGTGGCGCGCACCCGCCGGCTGCTCGCGCTGACCGCCGACAGCGCCGCCTGGCGGGTCTGGACCGAGGGCTACCGGGAGACCCTTGCGCTGCTGGATGCGGGTGACCGGGTGGGCGCGACCGCGCGGTACCGGCAGATCTTCGTCGACTATCGGGCGGTCGTGGAGACCACGCTGTTCGACGCCGGGCAGGCCTGACCGCGGCGCACGCACGGCTCGCGCGCGGAGCGGGCGGCTGTCGCCGGGCAGAATGAGCGGTTATCGACCAGGCGCATTCCGCCGGTCATGCTTATCGATCGATTCGGCTTTTCCGGCCGGATCGGACGGTCAATTCGGCGAGAAAATCATGAACGTGCCCGGCGGTCCCGCGAAAATGTCGGGCAGCTGCGGTGTCCGCACATCGGTGAACAGCCTAACTCACTGGGCCAAGCGGTCGAATTATGCTCGATTCCACCAATCTCGGACTTTTTGATCTCGGGTTCGGGTAGAGGCTGATTCGTGCGAAGTTACTGCCGTGTGACGTCGGTGCGAGGCAGGCCGCGAGTGTTGGACGCCGGAGCGTCCGACCGCGGGAGAACCGACCGAGGAGATCTTGAGTGAAGTGCGGAGCGCGGGTAGCTCTCGGCGTCGCCGGTGGCTACTTCCTAGGGCGTACGAAGAAGATGAAGCTGGCACTGATGCTCGGCGGGGTGGCCGCGGGCAAGCGGGTGGGCGGGCCGGGGCAGTTGCTGGCCCAGGGGTCGAAACTGCTCGAGAGTTCGCCCGAGCTCCAGCAGCTGCGCGACCAGGTCCGCGGCCGGCTGGTCGACGCGGGCAAGGGGATGGTGACCTCGGTCGCCACCCGGCAGCTCGAGTCGTTGACCGACCGGGTGTCGTCCCGGGTGGAGAACCTCGGCACGGCCGGCGTGTCCCGGATGACCCGCCCCCGCCGCGGTGCCGCCCAGCCGGTCGAGGAGCCGGTGGACGAGGTCGACGAGCGGGACGACGACGGCTACGAGCCGGCTTACGACGACCGCGACGACGACCGCGACGACGACCGCGACGACGATCGCGACGACGACCGCGCTGCCGACCGGGACACCGACCGGTCCGGCGGGACCACCCGTGAGCCGCGTGCCAGCCGACCCCGTGCCAGCTCCTCCGCCGGCAGAGCCAAGTCGCCGAGCAGCGGAAACTCCCGAGGCGGCGGTTCCGCGAAGACCGCGGCGAACCCCCGGTCCACCTCTGCGGGCTCGGCGGCCAAGAAGGCCGGGTCCTCGGCGAGCAAGGCCGGTTCGACCGCGAGCAAGGCCGGTTCCACCGCGAGCAAGGCCGCGTCTTCAGCGGGCAGGGCCGGGGCGGTCGCGGGTAAGGCCGGTTCCACCGCGGGCAAGGCCGGTGCGACCGCGGGGCGCGCCGGCTCGACGGCCCGCCGGGCGACCTCGGCGACCACGAACCGGTCCCGTCGTACCAACGGGAGCGAGAGATGACCCAGGCGGCGACCCACGAGGACTACGACGACGAGCCGGACGACGGGTCCGACGGCACGGCCGGACCGGGTGAGGCACTGCGCGACGCGGGCCAGCAACTGCTCGGGCTGCTGGTGTCCCGGGCGGCCGAGATGGCCATGCAGCGGGTCGACGGCCTCACCGGAAAGCTGACCGACGTCGCCGAGGGCGGGGGCATCGGCGCGGCGTTCGGCGGCGGTAAGGGCCGCGACGACGGGGACGACGACGGGGACGACGACGGTGAGGAGTCCGGCGGCAAGTCACCGGCGGGTGTCGTGAAGTCCGGACTCAGCGGCCTCAAGGACAAAGTCAAGGGAATGTTCGGCGGTGGCAGCGGCGGCGGCGGTAGCGGTGGTGGCGGAAAGGGCAAGAAACCGAAGGTCACCAATATCGTCGAGGAGACCGACATCGGTCTGCCGCTGCGGGTGACCTACAACTTATGGACCCAGTTCGAGGACTTCCCCGGGTTCATGAAGAAAGTCAAGAGTGTCGAGCAGGCCGCCGAGGAGAAAGTCAACTGGAAGGCGACGATCTTCTGGTCCAACCGGACCTGGGAAGCGACGATCGTCGAGCAGGTCCCCGACTCGCACATCGTGTGGCGGTCCAAGGGCGCCAAGGGGCACGTGAACGGCGCGATCACCTTCACCGAGCTGGGCCGGAACCTGACCCGCGTGCTGCTGGTGCTCGAGTACTACCCGCAGGGCCTGTTCGAGCGCACCGGCAACATCTGGCGCGCGCAGGGCCGGCGGGCACGGCTGGAGTTCAAGCACTTCCGCCGCAACGCCATGTCGGACGCGATCCTCCGCCAGGACGAGATCGAGGGCTGGCGCGGCGAGATCCGGGACAGCGAGGTGGTGCGCACCCACGAGGAGGCGTTGGAGGAGGAGCAGCAGGCCGAGGAGTCGTCGGCCGGGTCCGCCGAGGACGAGTACACCGACGAGCCGGAGGCGGCCGACGAGGAGTACGAGGGCGACGCCTACGACGACTACGGCGACACCGAGGACGGCGCCGACGACGAGCTGGACGCGGACGAGGAGCTGGCCGCGGACGACGAGCTCGACGACGACGCGGCCGCCGACGAGGACACCGATGCCGACACCGATGCCGACGCGGAGACCGACGATGAGGACGCCGAGGACGGGTACGACGACCGGGACGCCGACTCCGATTACGACGACGAGGTCGACGACGAGTACGAGGATGAGGACGAGACCGACGACGATGAATATCTTCCCGATGACGACCACTCCGGAAACGGAGCCGACCCGGACAGCCGGGCCGACGACGAGGAGGAAGTGCCCCGCCAGCGGTCCCGCCGACCGGCCGCGACTGCTCGCCGGGGGCGGTGACCCCCGATGACTGTGGCCAGCCAGCGAGGCGGAGGCGGCGGAGTCGAACGGTACACCGGAGGTGGTTCGTCCGGGCTCGCCGAGATCGTCGAGATGATCCTGGACAAGGGCCTGGTCATCGACGTCTTCGTGCGGGTCTCCGTGGTCGGGATCGAGATCCTCACCATCGACGCGCGCATTGTCGTGGCCAGCGTGGACACCTTCCTGCGGTTCGCCGAGGCCACCAACCGGCTCGACCTCTACGGCAAGGGCAAGGGCGGCAAGGACCTGCCCGAGCTGATGGAGGGCGTGATGTCCAGCGGTGCCAAGGGCAAGACCGGCGGAGTGATCGACGCGGCCGCGGAGAAGGTCGGTGAGCTGCTCGGCGGCTCGAACGACGACGACGGGGACGATCGGGCACGCCGCCGCCCCCGGCCACGCGAGCGGACTCGGGAGCGTGAGCGGTGACCGCCACCTACGTCTACGGCCTCACCTACGCGGACGTGACCCCGCCGAACGACCTGATCGGCGTCGACGGGGCACCGGTGGAGGTGGTGACCTGCGGCGACCTCGCCGCGCTGGTCAGCGCGGCCCCGACCGAACGTCCCCTCGGTACCCGCGACGACCTGCTCTCCCACGAGCGGGTGGTGGACGCGGTCGCGCGGACGGCCACCGTGCTGCCCATGCGGTTCGGCAGCGTCATCGAGCGGTTCGGCGTGGTCGACGAGCTGCTGGCCCCGCACCTGGAGGAGCTGGGCGCCACGCTGTCCGAGCTCGACGGCCAGGTGCAGTACACGGTCAAGGGCCAGTACGTGCGCGAGGTGGTGCTCCGCGAGATCGTCGAGTCCGACCAGGAGATCGCCGCGCTGAACGACAAGGTCCGGGACGAGCCGGAGGAACGCGTCTACCAGGAGCGGGTGCGGCTCGGCGAGCTCGTGGTCGGCGAGCTGGAGGAGCTGCGGCACCGGGAGGGTGCGGTGGCCCACGAGCGGCTCAGCGCGCTGGCCTCCTCGGCGATCGTCCGCTCGTCACCAGACCCCGAGCAGATGCTCGACTCCGCCTTCCTGGTGCCCCGGCAGCGGGCGGCGGAGTTCGAGGACGCGGTGGAACGGCTGGCGTCGGAGTCCACCGGCCGTGTGCGGTACCGGCTGGGCGGCCCGCTGGCCCCGTACGACTTCGTGGCCGCGCGGGAGTGAGCCGGACATGGGACTGCTGACCGGGCTGCTCGGCCTGCCGTTCGCCCCGGTACGTGGCGCGCTGTGGATCGCGGAGGTCATCCAGCAGCAGGCGGAGGCGAAGTACTACGACCCCGCCGAGATCCGCCGCCACCTGGAGGCGGTCGACGCGGCGCGGCACAGCGGCGAACTGTCCGAGGAGGAGGCCGTCGAGCTGGA
>DASXJJ010000236.1:0-23756 GCA_036497465.1 Pseudonocardia sp.
CCTCACCGCGCATCAGCTCCGGGTCCTCCACACGGCGGACCTCGGTGCCAATCAGAGAACCAGGCATGCGAGGCAGCCTAATCCGGTTCGCGCCGAGGGCGCTGATGTTATCCACAGGGTCGGCCGGGCTCCCGGACGTCGCTACCGGTCGACGAGCCGACCCGGCATGCGCTGGAGCGGGCGCTGGGTGGGCGGGGTCACCTGGCGGCGGCCCGGCTGGGGCTGCCCGAGGGCATCCCGGCCGGCGAGCTGCGGGCGACGGCGCCGCGCGCGGTGGTCCACTGGCGCGGGCAGCTGGACGAGCCGTTGCTGCCGCCGGCGGTCGAGCACGCGTTCCGGGCCGCCGCGCGCAGCTGCGAGGCGATCGTGGCCCGCGCGGCCTGACCACGCCCCCGACAGCGGGCGAGCTGGGATCCAACCCGGGTCGAGGCCACGCGGTGAGCTTTTCTCAACGCCGCCGCAACATCCGGCCGATCCGGAAACACGGCGGTGTTCCGGAAGACATCCGGCTGACACGGGCGTGTCGTGAACTGGATCCCGACACCCCGTCCGCAGCCGATCAGGAGCTGATCGCGATGCCCACCCCGCCCACCGAGCACGGCCACCTGCACGCGGTCCCGAACGAGCCGGCCGACCCGACGCCCCCCTCACTGTCGGGCAGCCACCACCCGGTCGTCGTGATCGGTGGGGGCCAGGCCGGACTCTCCACCAGCTGGTGGCTGAACGATCGCGGCATCGACCACGTCGTGCTCGAGTCGCACCGGGCCGGTCACGAGTGGCGCGACCGCCGCTGGGACAGCTTCTGCCTGGTGACTCCGAACTGGCAGTGCCAGCTGCCCGGCTTCGGCTACGAGGGCGACGCCCCGGACGGCTTCATGGTGCGTTCGGACATCGAACGGTACCTGGACGCGTTCGTCGACTCGTTCAAGCCGCCGCTGGTGGAGGGAGTCCGGGTCACCGGGCTGACCGGCCGGAGCGACGGCACGTTCGAGATCGGCTACCTCGCCGGCGACGAGCGCGGCACGCTGACCGGGGACCAGGTCGTGATCGCGACCGGGCCGTACCAGGTACCCCGCACGCCCCGGCTGGCCGAACGGCTGCCCGAGCACCTCAGCCAGCTGCACTCCTCGGAGTACCGCAACCCCGACCAGCTGCCCCGGGGGGCGGTGCTCGTGGTGGGCACCGGCCAGTCGGGCTGCCAGATCGCCGAGGACCTGCACCTGGCCGGCCGCACGATGCACCTGGCCACCGGCACCGCCCCGAGGGTCGCGCGGTTCTACCGGGGCCGGGACTGCGTGGCCTGGCTGTCCGAGATGGGCACCTACACCAAGGGCATCGACCAGTTCGACGACTCCGAGGCCGTGCGGCACAAGACCAACCACTACGTGACCGGCCGGGACGGCGGGCGGGACATCGACCTGCGCAGGTTCGCCCTCGAGGGCATGGTGCTGCACGGCCGCCTCACCGACGTGGTCAGCGGTCGGCCGCGGTTCAGCACCGACCTGCGGGCCAACCTGGACGGCGCCGACGAGGTGGCCGAGGGGATCAAGGACTCGATCGACGCCTACATCGCGGCGAACGGCATCGACGCCCCGGTCGAGGCCCGGCCCGCACCGGTGTGGCAGCCCGGGCCGGAGGCGGACGAGCCGACCGAGCTGGACCTGGACGCCGCCGGCATCCGCACGGTGATCTGGTCGACCGGGTTCGGCCGGGACCACCGCTGGATCGAGCTGCCGGTGTTCGACGGCCGCGGCTACCCGACCCACGACCGGGGCGTGACCAGCCAGCCCGGGCTGTACTTCATGGGCCTGCCCTGGCAGTACACCTGGGGCTCGGGCCGCTTCTCCGGGGTCGGTGACGACGCCGAGCACGTGGTCGACGAGATCGCGCGGACCCGCAGGGGCACCGTGGCCGACGGCCTGCACTGGCTCGCCGGCACCCCGTCGAGCACCTTCCCCGACGACACCCGCGACGACGACTGGGTCGCGCCGCGCACGGCCAGCTGACCGCCGACGACCTCGGGAGACCGCGATGAGCACCCTGCGCCTGGCCACCGTGGCCGCGCCGTTCGACCGTGACCTGGAAGCGTGTTTCGACCGCATCACCCTGCTCATCGAGCAGGCGAGGGGGGACGGCGTGCGGCTGCTCGCGCTGCCGGAGGCCTGCCTCGGCGGCTACCTGGCCGACCTCGGTGGCACGGCCTCTCCACCGCCGGCGTTCGCTCCCGACGGGCCGGAGATCGGCCGGCTGTGCGCGCTGGCCGGTGACATGGTGGTCACCGCGGGCTTCTGCGAGCAGGCGGACGACGGTGCCTACAACGCGGCCGTGTGCGTCACCGGTGACGGCGTGCTCGGCCACTACCGGAAGGTGCACCAGCCGTTGCGGGAGGGCGCCACGTACCTGTCCGGGGACCGGTTCGAGGCGTTCGACACTCCGGTCGGCCGGCTGGGCATGCAGATCTGCTACGACAAGGCGTTCCCGGAGGCGGCCCGCGCGCAGGCCCTGGACGGGGCGCGGATCATCGTGTCGCTCTCGGCCTGGCCGGTCAGCGCCACCGACCCGCACCCGGATCCGGCGCGCGACCGGTGGACCCGCCGGTTCGACCTGTTCGACCGGGCTCGCGCGCTGGAGAACCAGGTCGTGTGGGTGGCCTCGAACCAGTACGGCAACTTCGGCTCGCTGCGGTTCGCGGCGAACGCCAAGATCGTCGACCCGGGCGGGGAGATCGTCGCGTCGACCGGGCAGTCCGAGGGGATGGCCACGGCGGAGCTCGAGGTGGACGCGGTGGTGGACGCCGCGCGCTCCGGGATGGGGCACCTGCGGGACCGCCGCCCCGAGCTGTACCCGGGTGCGGAGCCTCGGCTGTCCCGCGCGAGCTGACCGAAGCCACCCGCCGCGGCCGCTAACGACCGGGGCCGCCCACCGCTGTGTCGCGGTAGGCGGCCCCGGTCGTTGGACCAGCTGACCTGGACTAGCTGACCTGGACTAGCTGGCCTGGGCGCGGCGGGGGCGGCGCGGACGGCCGGGCTGACCGCCGGAGTGGCCCCCACCCCAACCGGACGCGCCGCCTCGGCCGGAGCCACCCGACCTGCCGGATCCGCCGCCGGAGCCCCGGCCGCCGCGACCGGACCGGCCGCTTCCGCCGTCGGCGTGTCCGCCACCGGAGCCGCCCGTGCCACCGGAACCGCTCCGGCCGCGGGAGCCCCGACCGCCGGAACCCGAGCCCCGGCCACCGGAACCGCCGGCCGGCTCGTCGACCTTCGGCGCGGGCTCGACGTACGCCCGGTCGCCCGGGGCCAGCTCGGACAGCAGCGGGTCGCCCGGACGCAGCCGGGTGGTGGTCGGCTTGATACCGGCCCGGCGGGTCAGGTCGCGCACCTCACCGGTCTGCTCGTCGGTCATCAGCGTGATCACGACGCCCGAGGCGTCCCCGCGCGCGGTCCGTCCCGAACGGTGCAGGTAGGCCTTGTGCTCGACCGGCGGGTCGGCGTGGATGACCAGCGCCACGTCGTCGACGTGGATGCCGCGGGCGGCGATGTCGGTCGCCACCATGGTCGTCGCGCTGCCCTCGGAGAACGCGGACAGGTTCCGCTGCCGCGCGTTCTGCGAGAGGTTGCCGTGCAGGTCGACCGCCGGCACCCCCGCCGAGGTGAGCTTGCGGGCCAGCGCCTTGGCCCCGTACTTGGTGCGGGTGAAGATCAGGCTGCGGCCGGGCGCGGCGGTCAGGTCGACGAGGACGCCGAGCCGGTCGTCGCGGTGGATGTGCAGCACGTGGTGGGCCATCGACGAGACCGGGGACAGCGCGGAGTCCACGCTGTGCGTCACCGGGTCGGTCAAGAACCGCTTGACCAGCACGTCGACCCCGCCGTCCAGGGTCGCGGAGAACAACATCCGCTGGCCGTTGCGCGGGGTCTGGTCGAGCAGCCGGCGCACCGACGGCAGGAAGCCCAGGTCGGCCATGTGGTCGGCCTCGTCGAGCACGGTGATCTCCACCGAGTCGAGGCTCGCGTAGCCCTCGCCGATGTGGTCGGCCAGCCGGCCCGGGCAGGCCACCAGCACGTCGACCCCGGCGCGCAGGCCGCGGATCTGCGGGTTCGCGCCGACCCCACCGAACACGGTGAGGGTGCGCAGCGACAGCGCGGCGGCCAGCGGGGCGATGGCCGCCTCGATCTGGGTGGCCAGCTCGCGGGTCGGCGCCAGGATCAGCGCCCTCGGGCGGCCGGGCTTCCTCGGCGCCTTGCTCTCCGCGAGCCGGGTGAGCACCGGCAGCACGAACGCGTAGGTCTTGCCGGAGCCGGTACGGCCCCGGCCCAGCACGTCCCGTCCGGCGAGCGAGTCGGGCAGGGTGGCGGCCTGGATCGGCCTGGGGGTGGTGATGCCCTGGTCGGCCAGCGCCCTGGTGAGCGCGGCGGGTACGCCGAGCTCGGCGAAACCGGTGGGGGCGGTAGTGGTGGTCTGGTGAGGGCGGCGTGCCGCCATGCAATCTCCGAACGTTGCTGGGTCGTCGCACCCGGCAACGTCGGCGCGACCGGATCGGTCGCGGCGTAGGGTGATCGACGAAGAACACGGCCTCACGACATCGGGGAAGGCCGTCGAGCACTCACTGTACTTGATGACCACGCGGGGCGACGGCCGGTACGCGATCCGGCTCGCCGGCAGGCGACCGATCGGGTGGCGTTGCATCCTGGACGGGTGCCCGCCGACTCCCCCGCCCCGACCCGGTCCGGCCCTGCTATCCCGGTCTACGGGGCCGCTGCCTACGACCCGCGGGGCGGCATGCCGGTGGCCGCCGGGCTGGACGCGTCGGCCGCCGCCGACCCGGACGCACCGGCGGTGACCTGCGGCGACGTCACCGTGAGCCGGGCGGGGCTGACACGCAGGGCGAGCCGGTTGGCCCGCCACCTGAGCGGTCTGGGGGTGGGCGCGGGCGACCTGGTGACCATCGGGCTACCCAACGGCATCGAGTTCTACGTGGCCTGCGTCGCGGCGTGGAAGCTCGGCGCGGTGCCGCAGCCGGTGTCCGCGCGGCTGCCCGCGCCGGAGATCGCCGCGCTGGTCGAGATCGCCGACCCGGCCGCGGTGATCGGGCTGCCCGAGGAGTTCAACCCGGACGGCCGCCCGTGGCTGCCCGCCGGCTTCACCCCGGACCCCGCGCTGGCCGACTCGCCGCTGCCACCAGCGACTCCGCCGTCCTGGAAGGCGCCGACCTCGGGTGGCAGCACCGGCCGGCCGAAGATCATCGTGGCGGCCGGTGCGGGCACCGTGGAGGTCATCACCGCCCGCGCGCCCACCCTGCGCATCGACCCCGGATCGGTGTTTCTGGTCACCGCGCCGCTCTACCACAACGCGCCGTTCATGTTCTCGCTGGTGGCGCTGGTGAACGAGGGTCACGTGGTGGTGATGGAGCGGTTCGACCCGGCCGACGTGCTCGACCAGGTCCGCCGGCACCGCATCACCTGGCTGTACACGGTGCCGACCCTGCTCGGCCGGATCCTGCGGCTGCCCGACGACGTGCGCGCGGCGGCCGACCTGTCCAGCGTGCGCACGGTGTTCCACGTCGGCGCGCCGTGCCCCGAGCACGTCAAGCGCGGCTGGCTGGACTGGGTCGGCCCGGAACGGGTGCTCGAGCTGTACGCCGGCACCGAGTCGATCGCCGTCTGCATGATCGACGGCGAGGACTGGCTGCGACACCCCGGCTCGGTCGGCCGGCCCACCTCCGGCGAGCTGCTGATCACCGACGACGACTTCCGGCCGCTGCCGGTGGGCGAGGTCGGCGAGGTGTGGATGCGGCCACCGCCCGGCGTGCGCACCTACCGCTACCTGGGCGCCACCGCGCGGGAGCGGGACGGCTGGGAGTCGATCGGTGACATGGGCCGGCTGGACGCCGAGGGCTACCTCTACCTGGCCGACCGCGGCTCGGACATGATCCTGGTCGGTGGCTCGAACGTGTACCCGGCCGAAGTGGAGGCGGCGCTGGAGCTGCACCCGGCGGTGGCCTCGGCGGCGGTGATAGGGCTGCCGGACGCCGACCTGGGCAGCGCCGTGCACGCGATCGTGCAGACCGTCTCGCCGGTGACCGACACCGACCTGGCCGCGCACGTCCGCGCCCGGCTCGCCCCGTACAAGACGCCCCGCACGTTCGAGCGCAGCGACACCCCGTTGCGCGACGACGCCGGAAAGATCCGGCGAAGCGCCCTCCGCGCCGCCCGCCTTCCCAGCTGATGACGCACGCGGAGGCCGACCGGTTTCCCGCCCCGCCCGAGTTCGGCCACGCTCAGGCCTGTCGGGCCAGGTCGACCGAGTGCACCAGCAGCCGCACGCAGTAGTCGGCCAGCTCCTCCGGCGTCACCCGCAGCGACCCGTCCAGCCAGCGCAGGAACAGCTGGGTCAGCGCGCCGATCAGCGCGGCCGCCGTCAGCCGCTGCCCGAGTGGGTGCGCCGCCGGCGCGGCCGGGGGCGGCGCCGGCGGCGCCCCCGGCGGCGCGATCCCCGGCGGCGCGATCCCCGGCGGAGGCCCGTCGCTCGGCGGCCGGTCGGGACCCGGCGCCCGGGTGGCGCTCCCGGCCGCGGCGGCCAACTGCACCCGGATCAGCTCGGCGAACGCGGGCTGCAGGGCCAGGGCGTGCCGGCTCAGCGCGGGGTCGCTCATCGGCGCGAGCAGCAGCACCCGCCCCTTGCGCGGGTCGTCGGTGAGCACGCCGAGGAACGCCCGCACGGCGGCACGTGCCACTCCGGCCGCCCTCGCCCCGGCGGCCCCGGCAGCGGCGACTTCGGCAGCGACGGCCCCGGCAGCACCGGCGACTTCGGGAGCGACGGGAACGGCGGTGTCAGCAGCGACCGTGTCAGCAGCGACCGTGTCACGCCCGGGAGCGGCGACGGCGTCGGCGAGCGCGCGCCGGGCCTGCCCGGCCACCCGGTCGTACACCGCCAGCAGCAGCTCGTCCCGGTCGGCGAAGCTCTCGTAGAAGTACCGGTCGGTCAGCTTCGCGTGCCGGCACACCGAGCGCACGCTCACCGCGGCCGGACCTTCCGGACCGCCCAGCAGCTCCAGCCCGACCTCGAGCAGGCGCTCCCGCCGCGCATCCCGACGGTCGTCCAGGGTGCTGCCGCCCCAGGTGCGCGCCGTGCCCGGACCCATGCATGACCTCGACGAACCGATTGACGACAGGTGTCCGCAATCGTAACCTGATGACAGGTGTCATCAGTTGAGGGAGCGGGGGCCACGATGTCGACCGACACGGCCGGTTCGGCCGACACGACGGCGACGAGCCCGAGCGCGGCCGGCGCCGGGAGCGGCGCCCGCCCGGAGCCTGTTCCGCTCGGCCCCGGCTCGCTGACCTGGCGGCTGTTCGGCGACTGGCGCGGCCTGCTGCAGGGGCCGTGGGCCGGGTCGATGCAGAACATGCACCCCAAGCTGGGTGCGGCCGTCGAGCAGCACTCGATCTTCTTCACCGAGCGCTGGCAGCGGCTGTACCGGTCCCTCTACCCGATCGGCGGGGTGGTGTTCGACGGCGACCGGGCGCCCGCCACCGGCCGCCAGGTGCGCGACTACCACCGGGGCATCTCCGGGGTCGACGCGCGGGGCCGGAAGTACAACGCGCTGGACCCGGACGTCTTCTTCTGGGCGCACGGCACGTTCGTGATGGGCGTCGTGGTGGTGCAGGAGCACCTCGGCGACCCGCTGAGCGATGCGCAGCGGGAGCAGCTGTGGGCCGAGGGCCTGCGGTGGTACTCGATGTACGGGATGCCGATGCGCGACCTGCCTGCGGACTGGCCGGCGTTCCAGCGGTACTGGGACCACATGGTCGAGCACGTGCTGGAGGACAACAAGGCCACCCGCGACGTGCTGGACCTGTCCGGGCTCGCCAAGCCGCCGATGGCCCCGTGGCTGCCGGATGCGGTGTGGCGGCTGCTGCGGGTGCCGGTCGCCAGGGGGTTCGTCTGGCTGACCGTGGGCATGTACGACGAGCCGGTGCGCAGGCGGCTCGGCTACCGGTGGACGGACCGCGACCAGCGGGTGCTCGACGTGGTGCACTGGACGGTGCGGCGGGTATGGCGGCTGGTGCCGTTCGAGCGGCGCTACCATCCACGCGCCCGGTCGGCGTGGCGGCGGGCCAGCGGGAAGCTTCCGGCCGACTCCCCGCTGGTCGAAACGCCGCGGCGGAACCTGCCGCCACCGGAGTACCGCGACTCACCGCACCACTACTCCCCGGCCCCCTGACCCGGCCACGCCGTACCGTCGCGGGGTGACCGAGGCGCGCGGCGGGCTGAGCAGGGACCGCATCGTGCGCGCGGCCGTCGACATCATCGAGCGGGACGGCGCCGAGGCGGTGTCCATGCGCCGGCTGGCCGCCGAGCTGAACGTCGGCACCATGTCGCTGTACAACCACGTGCCGAACAAGGCCGCGCTGCTGGACGGGGTGGCCGACTTCGTGATGGCCGACATGGAGCTGGCCGCCGACCCGGAGGCGAGCTGGCAGGACCAGGCGCGCGGGCTGGCCCACCGGCTGCGCGCCATCGCCCGGCGCTACCCGCGCACCGTCGTGGTAGTGATCACCCGGCAGCCCCGCTCCGGGATCGGGCTGCACCCGGTGGACATCGCGCTGGGTGCGACCCGGAGGGCGGGATTCGACGGCCGGGTCGCGGTACGGCTGGTCCGCACGTTCGTGTCGTTCGTGCTGGGCAGCCTGATGCACGAGGCCGGGGCGGACGCCGGGGAGGCCGCCTCGTACCAGGCCGCGCTGGCCGACTCGCTGGACCGGGACCGGTTCACCCATGTCGTGGCCCTGCTGCCGGAGCTGACCGAGCTGGACCCGGACGGCGACTTCGAGTTCGGGCTCGAGCTGCTGATCACCGCGATGGAGGCGATGCCGCGCTGACCCGATCGACCGGCCCGGGCCTGCCGATCACGGCCCGGACCGGCCGTCGTCGGCCGGGAGGAGCCGGTCAGCGGCCCATCAGGCGCAGGAAGCCCAGCCGGGGCATCTCGTTGGCCACGTCGTCCACCGTGCTCTCCAGCCGGGGCAGCCGCTCGGCGATCCCGGCGACGTCGTCGGCCATCTGCAGCACGGACAGGGCGATCTCGCCGGTGATCCGGACCAGCGCGGCGAGGCCGACCACCAGCGGCAGGGCGACCAGCAGGGCGAGCAGCCCCCACCACCAGGCGACGGTCGCGGACACGACGACTCCGGCCAGGCCGGCCAGCGCGATCGCCGTGGTGAGCGCGACGGTGGCCACCGGCACCAGTCGAGGTGTCAGCCGGGTCTGGAAGCGCTGGCCGAGCAGGGCCGCGCGGGTCGACATACCGGTGCGGATGGGTCGCACGGTACTCGGGGGTTCCTCGTGCTCCCTCACATTCGCCTCCGTTCGCGGTGACGTGCAGCGGTGTGCAAGCCGGCCGCTAACTCTAGCAAGCGGAAATCACGTCTGTAGCAAGCACGCTACGCCCGGCCGGCGCGCGGCAAACGGGTGACCCCCGGGTTCTCGGCGAGCCGGCGGAAAACATGGGATGTTAGGTTCATCCGGCAATTCGGAGGTGAGTTCGTGCCCCTGCGCACCCTGCACCGGTCGAGCCTGGTCGGCCGGGTGATCGAGCAGCTCAGGGAGCTGATCGAGTCCGGTGAGTGGCCGGTCGGCGCCAAGATCCCGGCCGAGCCGGAGCTGGTGGACAGCCTCGGGGTGGGCCGGAACACGGTGCGCGAGGCGGTCCGGGCGCTGGTGCACAGCGGCATGCTGGAGCCGCCACGCCAGGGCGACGGCACCTACGTCCGCGCCGCCGACGACCTGGGAGCCGCCGTGCTGCGCCGGCTGGGCCGCGCCGGCCACCTGGAGGCGCTGGAGGTGCGATCCTGCCTCGAGCGCGACGCCGCCCGGCTGGCCGCGCTGCGCCGCACCCCCGCCGACGTGGCCGCGCTGCGCACCGCGCTGGCCCGGCGGCAGGCGGCCTGGACCGAACGCGACTACCCCGGGCTGGTGGCCGCCGACCTGGACTTCCACCGCCGTGCCGTGGCCGCCGCGCACAACCCGATGCTGGCCGACCTGTACGGGCACCTCACCGAGGGTCTGCAGGCGATGGTCGACGCGATCGTGCATTCCCCGCTGGACGACGACGCCCGGTTCCAGGGCAGCCAGCACACCGCGCTGGTCGACGCGATCGAGGCGGGCGACCCGGACGCGGCCGCGCGCTGGGTGGAGGACTACCTCGGCGAGTCCGCGGCGTCGGTGCGGCGGATGCAACGCGAGGACGCGACCGGCGCCGATCCGGCCGAGCCGACCGACCCGGCCGGCGCCGACCCGACCGGCGCCGACCCGACCGACCCGGCGCCGGGGCGGTGACCGGCACCCGCACCGGCTGGCTGGCCGTCGGTGTCATCCTGCTCGCGCTGAACCTGCGTCCGCTGGTGGTCGCCGTGTCCCCGCTGCTGGGCACCATCCGGGCCGACACCGGCCTGTCCTCGACCGAGGCCGGGCTGCTCACCACACTGCCGGTGTTCTGCTTCGGTGCGCTCGCCCCGCTCGCCCCCCGGCTGGGACGTCGCCTCGGCGTGGAGCCGGCGCTGCTGCTCGCCATGGGGGTGATCGCGGCGGGCGCCGCCGTCCGGCTGCTGCACCCGACGGCCGCGCTGCTGGCCGGCACCGTGCTGATCGGCGCCGGGATCGCGGTGGCCAACGTGCTGATCCCCGGGGTGATCAAGCGGGACTTCCCGGACGGCACCGGCACGATGACCGGGCTGTACACGATGACGCTCTCCGGCGGGCCCGCGCTGGCCGCCGGGCTCACCGTGCCGCTGGCGCGGGCCACCGGGCTGGGGTGGCGGCCGGTGCTCGCGCTGTGGGGCCTGTTCGCCGTGCTCGCGGCCGCGGTGTGGCTGCCCCAGGTGCGGCGGCACACCCGGCTGCGCCGCACCGAGGTACGCGCGGCGGCGCACCCGGTCCGCGGCCTGCTGCGCGACCCGGTCGCCTGGGCGGTCACCGGGTTCATGGGGCTGCAGTCGCTGAGCTTCTACACCGCGACGGCGTGGCTGCCCACGCTGCTGGTCGGCGCGGGCATGTCCGCGGCGGCGGCCGGCGGGATGCTGTCGCTGGCCGCGCTGGTCAGCATCGGCGGCGCGTTCCTCGGGCCGTGGCTGGCCGGTCGCGGGGTGCGGCCGGCGGGGCTGGTGCTCGCCGGCAGCACCTTCGCGGCGACCGCGCTGGTGGGGGTGCTGGTGGCGCCGGTGGCCGTGCCCTGGCTGTGGATGCTGCTGCTGGGGACCGGCACCGGGATCTCGGTCAGCCTGGCGCTGCTGTTCATCGTGCAGCGCGCCCCGGACATCCGGCACGCGGCGCAGCTGTCCAGCATGGCGCAGTGCTTCGGATACCTGCTGGCCGCCGCCGGGCCGGCGGCGCTGGGCGCGCTGCACGACCTCAGCGGCGGCTGGACGGTGCCGGTGCTGGCGCTGCTGGCCGTGCTGGTGCCACAGGCCCTGTGCGGGGTCGCCGCCGCCAGGGACCGCTACGTCAGCGGCCGCCCAGCGCCGAGCGCAGGAACTCCACCTGTAGCAGCAGCAGGTTCTCCGCGACCTCCTCCTGCGGCGTCATGTGGGTGACCCCGGACAGCGGCAGCACGCTGTGCGGGCGCCCGGCCGCGAGGAGCGCCCCGGACAGCCGCAGGGTGTGCGCGGCCACCACGTTGTCGTCGGCCAGCCCGTGGATGAGCAGCAGCGGCCGGGACAGCTTGGGCGCGTCGGCCAGCAACGACGACCGCTGGTAGGCCTCCGGGTTCTCCGCCGGGTCGCCCAGGTACCGCTCGGTGTAGTGCGTGTCGTACAGCTCCCAGTCGGTCACCGGGGCGCCGGCCACCGCCGCGTGGAACACGTCCGGGCGGCGCAGCACGGCCAGCGCGGCCAGGTACCCGCCGAATGACCAGCCCCGGATTCCCACCCGAGAGGTGTCCAGCTCCGGGTGCGCGGCGGCGGCCACCGCGAGCGCGGCCACCTGGTCCTCCAGCGCCGGGGTGGCCAGGTCGCCGGCCACCGCCCGCTCGTAGGAGGCGCCGCGGCCCGGCGAGCCCCGGCCGTCCGCGACCACCACCGCGAAGCCCTGGTCGGCGAACCACTGCGAGGTGAGGTAGGCGCCACGGGCGGCCAGCACGCGCTGCGAGTGCGGTCCGCCGTAGGGGTCCATCAGCACCGGGAGCCGCTCGCCGGGCCGGTGCTCGGTGGGCAGCAGCACTGCGGTCCGGGGCGCCCTCGGCTCGGCGCTGGTGCCCGACCCGGACGGCAGGACGGCCAGCCGAAGCGGCAGGTCGGCCGACTCGGCCAGCGAGGTGACCGGCACCGACCCACCGTCCGCGCGGTGCACGGTGACTCGCGAGCCGTCGGTGTCCAGGCGCTGCCCGGAGATCACCGCCGTGCCCCCGCGCAGCCGGCCGCCGTACACCCCCGGGTCGGGGGTCAGGCAGTTCAGCCCGTCGCCGGGCCGGTAGGTCCACAGCCGCGCCTCGGTCGGCTCGTCGTTGGCGGTGAACAGCACGGTGTCGCCGTCGACGTCCAGCACCGAGCGCACCCGCAGGCTGGACGGCGTCACCGGCTCGCCGCCGACCAGCAGCCGGCGGGCGTCGTCGGCGTCGGCCGTCCACACCAGCGTGCCGTCGGTCAGGTGCGCGGGCACCCCGGGCACGATGTCCACCCACGCGGGGTCGGTGTTGGTGACCACCGGCTCGGTCCGCCCGGTCACCGGGTCGACCCGCAGCACCCGCAGCTCGCGCTGGTCCCGGGGCTGCGTGCTGACCAGCAGCGCGGTGTCGTCCCAGGTCACGGCGGCGAGGTACTCGGCCTCCGTGCCGCCGCTGCCGCCGCTGCCGGTGCCGCCGCCGGGGCCGGCCCAGGGCACCGGGGTGCGCCGGCCGTCCTGGGCGTAGAGGTACAGCTCGGTGCGCGCGTTCGGGGTGCCCGCCGCCGGGTAGGGCAGCTCGGTCGGCGGCCGCTCGGGGTTGGCCGGGTCGGCCAGGTACCAGCGGCGGACCGGGGCGTCGTCGGTGCGCGCGACCAGCACCGAGGCGGAGTCCGGCGCCCACCAGTAGCCGCGCATCCGGCCCATCTCCTCGGCGGCGACGAAGTCGGCGAGCCCGTAGCGCACGGTGTCCGACTCCGGCTCGGCCAGCGCGGTCGACGTGCCGGTGGCCAGGTCGTACAGCCACAGGCCGCCGCCGCTGACGTAGGCCACCCTGCTGCCGGCCGGGTCCGGGCGCGGGTCGATCACGCCGGGCGGGGTGCTCACCGGGCGCGGAACGGCGTCCGGAGCGGTCAGGTCGACCAGGTAGAGGGCGCCGGCCAGCGCGAACGCCGCCACCGTGAGCGACGAGTCGCAGGCGTAGCTGACGATGCCGCCGGCCTGCTCCCGGGTGCGTTCCCGGCGCGCCCGCTCCTCCGGCGGCAGGTCGGCACCCGGGTCGCCCAGGGTCAGCGGGTCGGCCAGCAGCCGTTCCTGCCCGGTCGCGGTGTCCAGCGACCACAGGCAGGACACCGGGTCGGTCCCGCCCCGGCTGCGTAGGAACAACACGCGACCGCCGTCCGGGGCGAGGGTGAACCCGCGCGGTGCCCCGAGGGTGAACCGGCGGGTGCGGGCCTGTCGACGTGGAAAGCTCTCCGTCACGACGGGTCATCCTGCCGCGGTGGGCGGGGACTCGCCCGGACCGGCACCGCACCGGGGCCGTCCCTACGATGTGCGCCATGCTGCCGACCGGTGCTGGACCTCGATGAGCGCGCCGCGCGGGCAGGCCCGGGAGCGGTTGCTCGCGGCCGCGATGGACTACCTGAGCACCCGGGGGATCAGCGACCTGAGCCTGCGGCAGCTGGCCGAGGCCCTGGGCACCAGCCACCGGATGCTCATCTACCACTTCGGTTCGAAGGAGGGCCTGCTCATCGAGGTGGTCCGGGCCGTGGAGGACTCCCAGCGCAAAGTGTGGCGGGAGATGCTGGCCGACCCGGAGCTGGACGCGGTCCAGCGTCCCCGGGAACTGTGGCGGCGGGTGTCCGACACCACGATGGAGCCGTTCACCCGGCTGTTCTTCGAGATCTACGGCCAGGCGCTGCAGGGCCGCGAGCCGGCCACGGCGCTGCTGGACGGCAACGTGGCGGACTGGCTGGAGCCGAGCGCGCAGAGCTTCGTCGAGGGCGGCTACCCGGTCGACCGGGCGCCGACGCTGGCCCGGCTGGGGCTGGCGGTGACCCGGGGGCTGCTGCTCGACCTGCTGGCCACCGGCGAGCGCGACGAGGTCACCGCGGCGTTCGAGCTGTTCCTGGAGTGGTACGAGCGAATCGTGGCGATGCCGCCGGAGTCCGGCTGACCGTCCGGGTCGCGGTCAGCGACCGCCGCGCAGCGACTCCCGCACGGCGGTGAGCAGCCGCTGGCCGCCGTCACCCCGGCGGAGCAGGTCGTACCCGGTGCGCACTGTCCGGGCGTGGATCAGCTCGACCGCCGGCGGGTAGGTCCACACCTCACCGCCGAACTTGGTCTTGAACATGTCCGGCCCGGCCAGGTCCTCCGGGTGCACGGTGCCGCCGCCGCGCAGCACCCGCACCGACTCGGGGCGCAGGCCGCCGAAGTCGAACGCGCGGTAGCCGCTGGCCTTGCCCCAGCAGATGGCCTCCCAGATCATCGCGCTGGCCACGTTCAGCTTCGAGGCCTCGGCCGAGGACCGGTCCAGCCCGGTGATCCGGCTCTTCAGCACGCCACCGATACCGGTCATCAGCTCGGCGGCGACCGGCGCGCCGGCCAGCTCGCCGATCAGCAGCACGACGTGGTCGTCCGCGGCGAGCTCGGCGTACAGCTCCTCCAGGTACGCCTCCGGGAACGGCGTGAAGCCCTGGTAGCTCGCGGTGCTGGCGGCCAGCCGGGCCAGCGTCGGGATGTCCCGCTCGTCGCCGACCCGGACCTTCACCCCACGCTGCGGCCACTGCCGGGTCCAGGTGCGCAGCCGCCGGTTCAGCGCCGCCTTCAGGTCGGCCTCGCTCTGGGTCAGGTCCACCCGCATCGTGGCCGCCGGCGCGATGCCCGCCTGGGAGAACCGGAAGCCCCGCTGCAGCAGTGACAGGCTGATGTCCTCGCCGCCGTCCGGGGGCTGCACGAACATCGCCAGCTGGGAGCGGCCGATCGTGGCCAGGGTGTCGGCGACCCGCTCGCGGACGGCGTTGCGCGCGCCGCCCAGGTCGGCGGCCAGCACCGGGCCGTACGGCAGGTAGCTCACCCGGCCCACGCCCCGGATCCGGCGGGCCAGCAGCACGGCCCCGCCGAGCAGCTCCGGACCGGACGAGGCGAGCACGTAGAGCGGGTGGTAGTCGGCCAGCTCCCGCAGGTCCGCCCAGGCGGACAGCTGGGCGACGTCGCTGCTCGGCGTGGCGGCGACCAACGTGTCCCACGCGGCGATACGGTCGGCATTCGGCCGAGGCGTCACCAGGACCGACAGACCGTCCACGAGCTGCCGCTCGCGCGCCTTGTCGGCGGCGGCGCGACCGGAGCCGGGGGGATCGCGTCGGTCCAGCGACGAGCCACGCTTCGCGGCCTGTTGGCAGGGGACCTGCATGGTCGAGAGCATCCTTCTCTACAACGACTGGGCCCGGCCCCCGGTACGCCGACGATAGGTGGTGGGGGAAGCGAGAGCACGGGGATTACGAGAGGCCGCGGGGACGGCCTCGGCAACTGGTCGGTGACGGGGTCACCCGAGTGTGTCAGCCCGTCACTGAGACGGCCCGACGGGGCATGATCAGGTGCGCAGGACGCAGAGCACGACGCGCGGGGCCAACCGCCTGGCCGGGGTGGCTCGTGGCCGCCCGGTCGCGGGATCGGCGCGCCACCGCCGGTGGTGCCGGATCAGCACCCCGCGGCCGACGACAACCGCGACCAGGCCCGCGACCAGCACCGACCGCAGGTAGACGAACGCCGGGACGCAGTCCGCCAGTGATGTCGCCACATCGGTCAGCCCGGCCAGGACCAGCGCGCCGGCGACCCCGGCGGTCGTGGCGGAGGCGGCGACGACGACGAGCGCCGGGAGCACCGGAGCCCGCTCGCCCCAGCACCACGCGCGTGCCGCCAGCCGCCCCATCACGCCCGCCAGATTACCCGCGCGCCGGGGCCCCTCGGCGACGGGCCCGGGTCATCGGTGCAGGCTGAGAGCCTGATGAGGGCCGAACCGACAGACAATCGTTATCTCGGGCATTGCTCGCGCGGCACCCCGAGGGAGCTGCCTCAGGCCAGGCCGACGGCGGCGGGGGCCTCCGGGTCGGAGTCGGCGAGCAGCTCGCGGCAGCGGGCGTACTCGTCGGACTCGCCGATCGCGTCGGCCGCCTTGGCCAGCACGGCGACCGCGCGCAGGAAACCCTGGTTCGGCCGGTGCGCCCAGGGCACCGGGCCGAACCCCTTCCAGCCGTTGCGCCGCAGCTGGTCGAGACCCCGGTGGTAGCCGGTGCGGGCGAACGCGTACGCGGTGACCGGTTCGCCGTCGGCCAGCGCCCGTTCCGCCAGCGTCGCCCAGGCCAGGCTCACCGACGGGTGCCGGGCGGCCACCTGGGTCGGGTCGGCGCCGCCGTCCAGCTCGGCGGTCACCTCCGGCTCCTCCGGGAGCAGCGTGGGTTCGGGGCCGAGCAGGTTGCCGTGCATGTGCATGCCCGCGATTGTGCCGCCGCGGGCCCCGGCGCGCCGCCGGGACCCGCCGACCCGAACCTCCCCGTGCGTTGCTCAGCCCAGCCGGCGACCCGCCGAGCTGAGGTTCTGGCAGGCCTGCACGATCCGGTCGGCCATCGCCACCTCGGCGGCCTTGAGGTACGAACGCGGGTCGTAGGCCTTCTTGTTGCCCACCTCGCCGTCGACCTTCAGCACGCCCTCGTAGTTGGTGAACATGTGGTCGGCGATCGGCCGGGTGAACGCGTACTGGGTGTCGGTGTCGACGTTCATCTTCACCACGCCGTAGCCGACCGCCTCGCTGATCTCCTCCGGCAGCGAGCCGGACCCGCCGTGGAAGACCAGGTCGAACGGCTTGGAGCCGGCGGGCAGGCCGAGCTTCGCCACGGCCACCTCCTGGCCCTGCTTGAGGATCTCCGGGCGGAGCTTGACGTTGCCCGGCTTGTACACGCCGTGCACGTTGCCGAACGTGGCGGCGAGCAGGTACCGGCCCTTCTCCCCGCTGCCCAGCGCGTCCAGGGTCGCCTCGTAGTCACCCGGCGCGGTGTAGAGCTTCTCGTTGATGTCGTTGGCGACGCCGTCCTCCTCGCCGCCGACCACGCCGATCTCCACCTCGAGAATGATCTTCGCCTTGGCCGCGGCGGCGAGTAGCTCCTCGGCGATGGCCAGGTTCTCGTGCAGCTCGACGGCCGAGCCGTCCCACATGTGCGACTGGAACAGCGGGTTCTCCCCGCGCGCCACCCGCTCGGCGCTCATCGCCAGCAGCGGCCGGACGAACCCGTCGAGCTTGTCCTTCGGGCAGTGGTCGGTGTGCAGCGCGACGTTGACCGGGTACCTGTCGGCGATCGCGTGCGCGAACTCGGCCAGCGCCGCGGCTCCGGCGGCCATGTCCTTGACCCGGGTGCCGGACAGGAACTCGGCGCCGCCGGTGGAGACCTGGATGATCCCGTCGCTCTCCGCCTCGGCGAACCCGCGCAGCGCGGCGTTGAGCGTCTCCGACGAGGTCACGTTGATCGCCGGGAAGGCGTACCCACCCTCCTTCGCGGCGTCCAGCATCTGGTTGTAGACCTCGGGGGTCGCGATCGGCATGAGGTGCCCTGTCCTGCTCGGTTACCTGGTCACGGCCCAGTATCCCGGTTCTCCGGCGACGGGCAACGGCACGCGCTCCCGGGTGTCGCGGGGCACTCGCTACGCTCGGGCAGGTGAGCGCGGAGCGGGTCGGCACAGCCTCCGGTGGTCCGGTATCGGAACCCACCGGGGGTCTCGTCGAGCGCACCCTGTCCCGGCTGCGCCGCATCGACGCCACCCCGGCCCAGCGGGTCGCCGAGCCGGCCCCGGCCGCGCCGAAGAACCTGGCCGACCTCTACACCGAGCACCGGATGCGCCTGGTGCGGCTGGCCGCGCTGCTGGTGGACGAGCCGGGCACGGCCGAGGACGTCGTGCAGGAGGCGTTCGCCGGGCTGCACCGGCACTGGTCGGGGCTGCGCGACGAGCACGCCGCGCTGGGCTACCTGCGCACCGCCGTGGTGAACGGCTCCCGCTCGGTGCTGCGCCGCCGCCGCACGGCCCGCGAGTACGTGCCGCCGCACCAGGTCAACGCGCGGTCGGCGGAGTCGCTGGCGCTGCTGTCCGCCGAGCACCAGTCGGTGGTCGACGCGCTGGCCGCGCTGCCCGCCCGGCAGCGCGAGGTGCTGGTGCTGCGCTACTACGGCGGGCTGTCCGAGGCGGAGATCTCCGAGGCCACCGGCATCAGCCGGGGCGCGGTGAAGTCCACGGCCAGCCGGGCGCTCGACTCGGTGGGCCGCGCGATGCGCCGGGGTCCGCAGTGATCCGGGGGCAGCGGTGAGCCGGGGGCAGCGGTGAGCCGCGACCCGGAGCGGGCGGTGTCCGAGGCGATGCGCGCCCAGGGCGGCGCGGGCCGTCCCGGGCCGATCGGGGCCACCGGGCCACGCCGCCCGGCCCCGCCACCGCCGGCGCCCTTCCCGACCGGCTGGGTGCTGCTGATCGCCCTGCTCACCGGTGCCGTCCTGGGCATCGCGCTGGCCCTGTTGTCGATCTTCTCTCCCGGGCTGCTGCCGGCGATCGTCACCGGTTGAGCCCACCCCCGCCGGTGATCATCGTGGCTGGTCGGCGCGGAGCGCGCTGCGGGCAGGTCGGCGGCGGACGGTACCGTGGTTTCTCGTGAGCCACCTCGCAGTCCTCTCGTCCTCCACCTCGGTGCTCGCGCTCGGGCCCCGCTGGCTGGACCCGAGCTACATCATCTCCACGCTGGGCCCGTTCGTCCTGGTCGGCCTGTGCCTGATCATCTTCGCCGAGTGCGGGCTGCTGGTCGGGTTCTTTTTGCCGGGCGACTCGCTGCTGTTCACCGCGGGCCTGTTCGTGGCCACCGGCGACATCGGCACCCCGCTCTGGTTGGTGTGCACCCTGCTGGTGGCGAGCGCGCTGGCCGGCAACGCGTGCGGGTACCTGATCGGCCGTGCGGCCGGGCCGACGATCTTCGACCGGCCCCGGTCACGGCTGTTCAAGCCGGAGTACGTCACCAAGACGCACGAGTTCTTCGAGAGGTACGGCAACCGGGCCGTCGTGCTCGGCCGGTTCGTGCCGGTGGTGCGCACGTTCATCACGGTGATGGCCGGAGTCGGCAAGATGGACGCCAAGCGTTATCTGACGTATTCATTCATCGGGGGAATCGCCTGGGCGGCGGGCGTCACCTTGCTGGGATACTGGCTGGGTGGCTTCGCGTTCGCCCGGGAACACATCGAACTGATGCTGGTCGGGGTGGTCCTACTGTCGGTGATCCCGCTGGCCGTGGAGTTCGTGCGGGATCGGCGGCAGCGCGCCTCGGCCCGGCGGGGCGGGTCCCGCGAAGTGACCGAGCGGGGTTGAGCGGCCCCACCGCCGAGCAGTCTGGAGAGTTGTGAGCGCCGTGCTGGGAGTGGCAAGCGGGCTGGCCGGTCCGCTGGCTTCGGCGTTCCTGGATCCGTCGTCGGTCCACGCCTTCGGGCCGCTGCGCAGCGCGGCGCCCGCCGTGGTGTGGGTGATCGTGCTGTCGCTGGTCTTCCTCGAGTGCGCCGTCATCATCGGCATGTTCCTGCCCGGCGACTCGATGCTGTTCGCGGCCGGGGTGGTGCTGGCCGGGCATCACCAGGAGGCCGGCGCGTGGGCCCTGGCGCTGACCGCGACGCTCGTCGCGATCGCCGGCAACCACGTCGGGTTCCTGATCGGCAAGCGCACCGGCACCAAGATCCTGGCCCGCAAGGACGGCCGGGTGCTGAACCGGGCGAACCTGGAGAAGGCCCGCGCGTTCTTCGACCGGTGGGGCATCTGGTCGGTCGTCGTGGCACGGTGGCTGCCGTGGATCCGAACCCTGGCGCCGATGATCGCCGGTGCCGCCGGGATGAACACCCGCCGGTACCTGCTGGCCAACTCGGTGGGCGCGCTGATGTGGGTGCCGACCCTGCTGCTGCTGGGCTACTACTGCGCCGGGCTGCTCAATGCGATGCCCTGGATCCGCACCGCATCGACGGTCGGCGGCATCGCCTTCTTCGTCATCGGCACCGGCTACGGGCTGTACCGGTACCGCCAGGAGATGCGCAAGCCGCTCGACGATGATCCAGTACCCGCCGAGTCCCGCTGACCCTCCGACCACGCGTGGAGCGACTGTGAACACCGAACAACAGGAACACGTCCGAACCGGGCGCGGCTTCTTCGCCGCCCTCGACCAGAGCGGCGGCAGCACGCCGAAGGCGCTGGCCCTCTACGGGATCGGCGAGGACCGCTACTCCGGCGACGAGCAGATGTTCGACGTGGTGCACGAGATGCGCACCCGGATCATGACCAGCCCCGCCTTCACCGGCGACCGGGTGCTCGCGGCGATCCTCTTCGAGGACACCATGAAGCGCGAGGTCGACGGCAAGGGCACCGGCGACTACCTGTGGGGCGAGAAGCGCGTCGTGCCGTTCATCAAGGTCGACAAGGGCCTCGCCGAGGAATCCGACGGCGCGCAGGTGATGAAGCCGATCCCCGGCCTCGGCGAGCTGCTCACCGCCGGCGTGGAGCTCGGCATGTTCGGCACCAAGATGCGGTCGGTCATCAAGCTGGCCGACCCGGCCGGAGTGGGGGCCGTCGTCGACCAGCAGTTCGAGGTGGCCGCCGAGATCTCCGCCGCCGGCCTGGTGCCGATCGTCGAACCCGAGGTCGACATCCACAGCCCGGAGAAGGCAAAGGCCGAGGGGCTGCTCAAGGACGCGCTGGCCGCGCGGCTGGACCGCTGGGCCGGCCCCACCCCGGTGATGCTCAAGCTGACGCTGCCCGACCAGGACGACTACTACTCCGACCTGGCCGCGCACCCGAAGGTGCTGCGGCTGGTGGCGCTGTCCGGCGGCTACTCCCGCGACGAGGCCAACGAGCTGCTCGCCCGCAACCACGGGGTGATCGCCAGCTTCTCCCGGGCGCTCACCGAGGGGCTGCACGACGACCAGAGCGACGCGGAGTTCAACGCCACCCTGGACTCCTCGATCGAGAGCATCTACCGCGCCTCGCTGACCTGACCTCGGTCCGGGACCCCGGCGGTCCTGGGCGTACGCGTCCGGGGCCTAACCGGGGCCGGCCGTTCCGGAACCGGCCGTTCCGGGGCCGGCCCGGTGGTCCTGGGCGCGGGCGTAGGCGTCCGGGGTCTGCCCGGTCGAGGCGTGGAAGTCGCGCACCAGGTGCGCCTGGTCGGCGTAGCCCAGGTCGGCGGCGAGCGCGGCCCAGGACACCGGCCGGCCGTCGCGCACCGCCTCGGCCGCGTCCAGCAGCCGGTAGCGCCGCAGCACCCAGGTCGGCGACACTCCGGCGAACCGGTGGAACAACCGCTGCAGGCTCCGCTCGGCCACCCCGGCGGCGGTGCACAGGTCGGCCAGCCGGCGCAGCGCCCGGTCGGTCTCGGCCAGCCGGGCGATGGCGGCGACCTCCCGTGCCCCGGCCACCCGCTCGGGGTCGACCGCGCGCTGCAGCGCCTCCGCGAGCACCCGCACCCGCCCAGGCTCGTCCGGCGCCGCGACGACCTCGCGCACCAGCGCGGGCTCATCCAGCCCGGTGGCGGACCCGAGCGGCACCACCCGGTCGGTGAACTCGGCCGCCGGCGCGCCGACCAGCGCACCCAGCCCGCCCGGCGTGGTCATCGCGGCCACCGCCCAGCCCCGGCCGACCAGCACCCGGGTGGTCAGCCCGCGGGCCACCCCGTTGAGCCGCGCCTCCACGCCGGCCGCCTCGTCGTGCCCGTCGGGGACCCCGACCGACAGGTTCGCGCCCGGGTGGGTGAGCACCTCCTGGCGGTGCCGCGCTCCCGCCGGCAGCGCCCAGCTCACCGCCCAGAACCGGTCCACCAGCCCGTCCAGCGCGGGCGTGGGCGGGTACCGGGTGAGCCGCATCCGCCTGCGCAGCAGCCATGGATCGAGGATGCCCCGGCTGTCGCGGTCGACGGGCTCGGGCGGGACGGGCACGCCGCAGGATATCCCCAGGGGCTGACGGGAATGTTCAATGCCGGCCGGGCTCCGGGCTCGTACCGTGCTCCGCATGAGCCCCTCCACCCGCGACCACCTCGGCGCCGTGCTGCAGGACCTGGCCGAGCTCGTCGACGGAATCGACGACGGCCGGCTGGCCGACCCCACGCCGTGCACCGAGTACGACGTCGCCGCCCTGCGCGAGCACGTGCTCGGCTGGCTGACCACGTTCGCCGCCGGATTCGCCGACCCGGACGGCCGCGCGCCGCGCGCCGACCTCTCCGGCTACCGCGCCCCGGCCGACCCGGCGGCGGCGGTGCGCGCGGCGGCCGACCAGCTGGACCGGGCACTGCGCGACGGCGCCGCCGACCGGCCGCTCTGGCTCGGCGAGGCCAGCATGCCGGGCGAGCTGGCGCTCAGCATGATCCTCTGGGAGTACCAGATGCACGGCTGGGACCTGGCCGCCGCGCTCGGCCGACCCTGGGACCCGCCGGGCGTCGCCGAGTCGCTGGAGTTCGCGCCCGGCATGCTCAGCGACGACTACCAGGGAGAGGGCAAGCCGTTCGGTCCCCGGGTCGCGGTACCCGACGACGCACCGCCGCTGGACCGGCTGCTCGGGTTCTCCGGCCGTGACCCGCACTGGAAGTCGCCGGCCGGATGACCGGGCGGGCCGTCCGCCGGGTCACCGCCGGCCGTCCGGCTGGCCCTCAGGCGGTGAGGACGGTCTTGATGTCATCGGTGCGGTAGTGCCGGTCGAGCAGCGCTGGGGCGTCCTCCAGCGAGCCCAGCGTGCTGAACACCTCCTCCGGCCGGAACCGCCCCGCCGACATCAGCTCGAGCGCCGGCGGCATCGTCGCGCGGGCGTCGGTGCGGCCGATGTGGAGGGTGACGTTGCGGCCGTAGAGCCGCATCACCGGGATCCGGGCGCTCCGGTGCAGGCCGCCGACGCTGCTGCAGATCCCGTCCGGGGCGGTCGCGCCGAGCGCCGCCCACAGCCCCTTCCGCGTCGCGGTGGCCGCGACCACCAGGGCGGCCGGCCGCGCGCGGCGCAGCTCCTCCGGGCGCAGCGGGGTGAGCCCCAGCCGCTCGGCGGCCGCCCGTACGCCCGCGCGGGCGTCCACCAACCGGACGCGCCGGGCACCCAGGGCGCGGGCCACCATGCCGGCGTACAGCGGCACGCTCGCGGCGAACAACGTCCGGCGGGTCAACGCGGCGACGATCATCACCTCGGCGTCCGGGTCGCGCTCAAGCAACCGGGGCAGGTGCGGGCCGATGTGCCGGTAGCCGTCGCAGATGGTGTCCGAGACGCTCGCCGCCGCGGCCGGATCGACGCCGTCCGGCAGCGGCACCAGCATCGCGTCCGCGTACGGCACGGCGACACGGTCGGCCAGCACACCGCCCCAGTGCCCGCCGCCCACCCCGAACCCGTACATCGACAGGGGCGGCACGCTCGCGCAGTTGCTGGTCAGCCCGGCGCGGCAGGCCCCGCAGTCGCCGCAGTTGATCTCGAACGGCAACGCCACCCGCTGCCTGGTCCGGACGGTGGTGACCCGCTCGCCCACCTCGAGGACCTCGGCGACGCACTCGTGCCCCAGGCTCAGCGGCATCGGG
>DASXJJ010000237.1:0-9336 GCA_036497465.1 Pseudonocardia sp.
GTGGGAAGGCCCGTCTCGGGGCTGCCGGGCCTTCCCACCACGGCTCTCCTCATGAGACTCCCGGCCGATCCCGGGGTCCGCTGGGGAGCGCGGTCCTTGGTTGGTACGTCAGAGCGCGGCGTGATCGCCATCACCTGCGCGCGGCGGCTCGGATGAGCGGCGAAATCCCCGCGGTAAGCGACGGGTTCGGCCGGAGAGCCCTGGCCTCCGGCGCCGAACGGGCGAGCGGCGTTCGGCCAGTGACCGCGCCCGCTGCGTCCGTGCGCCGAGACGGCCGGCGGCGCGGAACGGGCACCGGCGGTCAACGGTTGCATCAGTCGTCACAAATGCCTCGTCAAGAGCGTGTAACAACAGGAGCAGCAGGGGCGACACGGGGAGCATCCCTTCCCGCTGAGAGGCTCCTGATGTCCGCTCCTCGCCCGTCGTCGCCCCGCTCCCGCCGAGGCGGGGTCACGTTCGCCCTGGTCCTGTTGGGGGCGGTGCTCGCCCTGTTCCCGGCCACGGCGCCGGCGGGGCTGCTGCTCTGCCTCGTCATGATCGTTCCGTCGGTGGTGGCCTTCCGCCGGACCCGGCGGGTGGGCGGGTCGGTCGGCCACCGCGCACTGGCCGCGATGGTCGCCGCGCCGGTCTTCCTCGTGGTGGCCGCCGGGACGATGCCGCCCGCCCCGGCCACCGTCCCGGCCGGGCAGGCCCTCGCCGCCGCGCCCGCCCCGGCCGCCGGGAGCGGGCGGCCGGCGCTGGACGCGCTGTCCGTGCCGGCCGCCGCGACCCTTCCCGCCGCCGGGCCCGCTCCGGCGCCCGCCAACGTCCCCGCCACCGGGCCCGCGCCGGTCGCTCCGGCCCTCCGGGCGGCTGCTCCGAAGCCGGCGCCGGTGGTCCGGGCGGCTGCCCCGAAGGCCGCCCCGAAGGCCGTGACGGCCCCGGCCACCAAGAGCTCGTCGTGCGGCGCGGCCAGCTACGTCAACTCCAGCGGCAACTGCGTCCGGCGTCCGGTCGCCGCGGCGACAGCGCCGTCCGGGGCGTCGGCGAAGTGCACCGACGGCACCTACAGCTTCAGCCAGCACCGCCAGGGCACCTGCTCGGGGCACCGCGGCGTGTCCCAGTGGCTGACCCTGTAGCTTCGCGCCGGTCGGAGGACCCGTGGCGGGCACCCGCGAGGTGCCCGCCACGGTCGCGAAGCGACCACTGGCCACCGCGGAGCCGCCGATCCGAGCCGTGTCGCGAGCCGGGTCCGGGGCCGTCGCATGAGGTCGCCGAGAAGTTTCGGATCGGGTGAAACGGCTGTGGCGTCCGGGACGACGTTATCCAGGGACCGGCTGGCCTCGGCCGTTCCGGACGCTCGAGACGGCGCACGCGACCGGGGGATCGTGATCACTTTGAGTACGTCGGCAGTGGCCGCTCGCGCCACGCCGCGGATCGTCGAGACGAGCCGACTCGGCCGGGCGAAGGCGACGCTGGTCGTCGTCGCGGCCGTCACCACCGCGGGCGGGGTGCTCCTGCACCGGCCGGTGCTGCTCACCCAGCCGCTGTTCACGGTGGCGAACACGGCGACCACGACCGCGATGGTGACCCTGGGCGGTTACCTGGTCCTGCGCCAGCGGGAACGGTTCACCGGGCTGGCGTTCGTGGCGGCCGGCCTGTCCTGGCTGCTCATCGCGTTCGACATCTACCCCGGGTGGGGCGGCTGGATCGCTTTCGTCCTGGGTGCGGGCGCGTCGTTCTACACCCCGCTGTGCTGGGGGGTGCTGCGCTTCGGCCGCCCCCGCCTGACCCGCCGCTCGGAGCGGGCGTTCCTTCCCCTGTGCGCGCTGCTGACCAGCGGCACCGGAGCGGTGTACAGCCTGTTCGTCCGGCCGGAGTGGATCGGGCTGGCACCGTCCGCGAGCTGGCCGACGCTGTGGCCCGACCAGCGGGTGGCCGCGGCGGGCGGGGTGGTGCTCTGCGCCGGGTTCGCCTTCCTCGCCGGCTACTTCGTGGTGCTGGTGCGGGGCCTGCTCCGGGAGGCGCCGCCGACCCGCCGCGACACCATCCGGCCGCTCTGCCTGTTCGGGGTGGCCATCGGTGCCGGGTCGGCCGCCATCTTCACGGTCAGCACGCCGGTCGCGCACCTGCTGCCGTTCCACGTGCTGTCGATCCTGATCGCCGCGCTCGCCCTGGTCACCACGGCCGGCCTGTTCGTGGCCATCACCCGGCAGGACCTGTTCCTGGCAAGGCTCGTCGCGCTGCTGCCCAGCCTGCGCACACCCGACTCGGTGTCCGGCTACCTCAAGGCCGTGCTGCGCGACGACTCGGCCGAGCTGCTGTTCTGGGACGTCTCCTCGGCCGGGACCGACCTGATCGACCTGCACGGGCACCGGCGCCCGCTGGAGCACGAGACCGGGTCGGACCGGTTCCACCAGTGGCTCTTCGCGGGCGACGGTGAGCAGATCGCGCTGCTGGTCGGGAACCCGCTGCTGGGCAACGACCTGGTCAGCCTGGCGTCGGTGCAGCGGGTCGTCTCGATCCTGGCCGAGAACACCCGGCTGCAGGCGGTGCTGCGGATGGGGCTGGCCCAGGTCACCGCGATGCCGACGGCCCAGGAGCTGGCGCTCGAGCAGGCCAGGGAGTCGTTCCGCCGGGACCTGCACGACGGGCTGCAGCAGACCGTCGCCGCGGCCCGGATGGACCTCGACGGCCTGGCCGACGCGAGCCCGCCCGGCGACGGGCCGTCGCTGGTCACCGCCTTGTCCGCGAAGCTCGACCTGGCACTGGAGCAGGTGCACGGCCTCCAGCGGGGTGCCCGCCCACCCGAGCTGCGGTTCGGCCTGAAGCCCGCGCTGGAACGGACCGTCGCCGAGCTGCGGCTGCCGGCGCGCTGCCAGGTCACCGACGCCGACCTCGGCATCCTCACCGTGCCGGTCTACTACCTGGTGCGGGAGTCGCTGACCAACGCGCACAAGCACGCGCGGGCCCGGTCGATCGAGGTCGAGGTGCGGTCGGACGGCCGGACCGTGGAGATCGCGGTGCGCGACGACGGCGTCGGTGGGGCGGAGCCCCGGGAGCGGGGCGGCATCGACGGCATGCGGCGCCGGGTCGAGGCACTCGGCGGCGACCTCCGGATAACGAGCCCGACGAACGTCGGCACACTGATGAGAGCGAGCCTGCCGTGCGTGTCGTGGTAGTCGATGACAACGACGTCTGGCGTCCCAGCCTGGTCACGGCGCTGCGCAGCCGGGGGATCGAGGTGGTGGCGGACACCTCCGACGGCCGTGAGCTGCTGCGGCTGCTCGATGGCCCACCCCGGCGCGCCGTGGACGTGGCCGTGCTGGACCTGCGCCTGCCGCCGACCTGGTCGGACGAGGGGATCGCGCTGGCCACCGAGCTGCGCCGCGCCTACGGCCGGATCGGCGTCATCATCCTGTCCGGCTACGAGCACGACGTGCAGTTGCACTACGCCACCCAGGCGCTGAGCGACCTCAGCGGTCACGGCGGCGTCGGCTACCTGTTCAAGGACCGGGTCAGCCGGGACAGCCTGCGGGAGGCGGTGCAGCGGGTCGCCGCCGGGCGGGTCGTCGTCGACCCGACCTTCTCCCGCGAGGCCGCCGAGGAGTACCGGACGCAGCGGTCGCGGACCCAGGACGTCAGCGAGCGCGAGGTGGAGGTGTTGAACCTGCTGGTCCAGGGACTGACCAACAAGGAGATCGCGGACACGCTGTACCTGTCGATCCCGGTCATCGAGCGGCACCTCACCCGGATCTTCCGGCTGTTGCTGCCCACCGACGAGGGCGAGCAGCCCGGCGGGGCACGGCGGGACAACCGGCGCGTGCTGACGGTCCTCGAATGGCTGCGCCGCACCGGCCGGCTGGTCTGAGCTGGTCCGAACCCTCGGCCCGACCAGCGCGGACGATGGCTTTCCCACCTTGCCGGGTGCGGCGGCCACGCTGACCATTGCGCCATGGCGGCCACCGGCGACCCGACGGCCGAGCTGCTGTACCTGCGCAGCCGGCTGGCCGAGCTCACCGCGATCCGGGCGGCGGAGAGGCTCGCGCTGGAGCGGACCCGCGAGCACTTCCGACGCGACCTGCACGACGGGCTGCAGCAGACGATCGCCGCGGCCCGGATGGACCTGGACGGGCTCCGCGACCTCGCCACCTCCGCCGAGGCCCGTGCCGCCGTGGCCGAGCTGGGCGGCAAGCTCACCCTCGCGCTGCGGCAGGTGCACGGGCTGAGCAGCGGCGCCGACCCCCCGGAGCTGCGGTTCGGGCTCAAACCCGCGATCGACCGGACCCTCGCGCACCTGCGGCTGGACGGCGAGTGCCGGGTCACCGGAAGCGACCTCGGCGGGCTGACCCTCCCCGTCTACCACATCGTGCGCGAGTCGCTGACCAACGTGTACAAGCACGCCCGCGCCCGCACCGTCCAGGTCGACGTGGCCCTGGGGGGGAACGCCATCGACGTCGCGGTGCGGGACGACGGCGTCGGCGGCGCCACCGAGCCGGCGGCCGGCGGCATCCGCGGCATGCGCGACCGCGTCGGCGAGCTGGGCGGCACCTTCGAGCTGTGCAGCCACCCGGGCGCCGGGACGCTCGTCGGCGCGACCATCCCGCTGCTCGCCTCCTGAGTGACATCCGCAATTCGACGGCGAGGGTTTCCCCCACTTCTTCCTGAGCCGCGACTCGATCACGCTGGTGGCCGGTCCGAATGGGGTCGGTAAATGATGGGAATTCATCGGTGATCAGTCGAATCTCAGGCCTTCGTCGTGTTGCGGTTGTGACTTTGCTCGTCGCGTTGGGGGTGAGTGGACTGTGCGGCTTGGCGGCCGCCGAGCCGGGTGTCGGGAGGATCGGGCCTGGCCCGTCCGACAACCGGGACGGAGTGCTGTGCGTCCAGCGGGCGCTGAACGTGTCGCGCGACGGCCAGTTCGGGCAGCAGACCTACGAAGCGGTGAAGGCGTTCCAGAAGGCGCACGGCCTGTCGGTCGACGGTGCGGTCGGCCCGCTGACCGGCGACAAGCTGCTCCCGCTGGCACCGGCCGGGTGCAGCAAGAACCTGCCCTCCACCCGCACGGTGCCAGGGTCCGGGACCGGCTCGGCAACCGGTTCGTCGGGGAACGGGTCGACGGCGCCGGGATCGGGCTCCACGGCCGTGCCCCAGACGGGGAAGAGCTTCGGCCCCCGGACGGTGGGTACCCGGGGATCCTCCGCGACCTGTTCCGTGACCACCTCCGCGCAGGCGATTCACGACGACTCGGCGACCGTCCGGTGCACCATCACCGACACGTCGAGCGACAAGCATTCCGTATTCGTCTCGTGGTGGCAGGACGGCTACAAGCCGAAGCGTCTGACCAATTCGGTGGGCGGCGATCGTAACGTGACCACTTCCGACAGTCGACACAATCCCGACGGGTCATTCTCGAAGATCACCTGGAGGGTATGCACCGACGTTCAGCTGGGGAAGGACTCCTGCTCGGACGACGTCACCTACACGGTGGGCTGAGCGTGGTCGGTCCCTCCGCCCGCGACCGGGGGAAAACCCCCTCCGGCGGGATGGTTTACCCCACTGTGCGGGGGGCATCCGCTCGACCAGACTCGCCGCTGTCCGGCCAGCGGGAACCCTGGGCCCTGCCACCTTCGTCGCTGGGGAGCGGACGAGGTGGCTCTCCGGCCAGGGCCGTCGCCTTCGGGGGCGACGGCCCTGGCGCCGGCGCCGGCGGGCGGTGTCCGGGCGAGCCGCTAGGCGGAGCCGGCGCTCCCCGGGCGGCGGTCCTCGCCGTAGGCCCCGCCAGCGTCCTCGCCGTCCTGGTCGGCCGCTCGGCGGCCGACCGGTACCCGCTCCTCGCCGAGGGTGGGCTCGTCCTTGGGGCGGCCCCGGCGGTTGTCCCACACGTCACGCACGATCACCTGGATGATGCCGGCCACCGGGATGGCGAGCAGTGCACCGAGGATCCCGGCGAGCTCGGTGGCCAGCAGGATCGCCGCCAGCACGACGAGCGGGTTGACCTTGACGGTGCGCGCGAAGATCAACGGCTGCAGCAGGTGGTTCTCGAGCTGCTGGTAGACCACGAAGAACACCACGACGGCGATGCCCACCGGCACCGAGTGCACGAACGCGGCCAGCGACGCGACGACCGCGCCGAGGGTCGCCCCGACCAGCGGGATCAGGTCGGCCAGGGCCACGAACAGGGCGATCAGCCCGGCGAACGGCACGCCGCAGATCTTGAGCACGGTGTAGGTGAGGATGCCGCAGATGGCGCTGATCAGCAGGTTGCCGGAGATGTAGCCGGTGACGGTGCGGGCGCAGTCGCGGGTGACGTGGCGAATCCGGTCGGCGCGCTCCGGCGGGAAGAGCGCCAGCCCGCCGTCGACGATCCGGGGCCCCTCGAGCACGGCGAGGTAGGCCAGCACGAAGATGGTCACGGTCGCGACCACGGCGGTGCTCGCGCCGCGCAGCACGGTCAGCGCCGAGGTGCCGAGCCCGGAGGCGTACTCCCCGATCCGGGCCTGGTTCTCCTGCACCCAGCGCAGCACGTTGAGCCGGGTGAGCAGGTCGCCGACCGGGCCGCGGCCGGCGCGCGCGTTAGTGATCATCTCGGGCAGCTGCCCGGCCAGCTGGGTCCCCTGCTGCGCCAGCGGGAAGGCGAAGGCGGTGAGCAGCCCGGCCACCACCAGGAAGACCAGCAGGAACACGGCGAGCGTCGCCATCGACCGCCGGCACCAGGACACCTTCCGCTCCACCCACCCGACCACCGGGTAGAGCGCCACGGTGAAGAACAGCGCCACGAGCATCCAGACCAGGACCCGTTCGACGCGGATCACGAAGAGCACCGCGACCGCGGTGGCCAGCACCTGCCCGATCGTGGCCATGATCGTCCGGACCGGAACCTTCTCGGCTCGGGTTCGAGGTGTTGTCATGTCGCTGAAGTGCCACGTTCGTCCCGGGACAAACCTCCGGCCCGTTGTGTCCCGTCGTCGGGCCGCGCCGGGCGGTCCGCGAGGGCGGGCGCGCTGAGAACGGGTGGAGGCCGGTGGACACGGCCCGCGTCGACCGGAAGGCTGTGCCCCGATCCCTGCGGCGGGGTCCGCCGGGTCCGGCGGAGGGGCGGCCGCGGCTCGACGAGGTGGGGGAGACGACCGTGTCAACTGAGCGGGGTGCCGAGGTGGCGCCCGATCGGGATCCGGGTGGTGTCGCGCGGCGCGAGGCCGTCATCGGGGCCGCGGCGCTCGTCGGGCTGTCGCTCGCGGCCGCCGGGTGCGGACGCTCCCCGGACACCGGCGCCGGCCCCGCCCCGGGGGCCGGGGCAGCGCCGGGTGCCGCCGCCGCGCCGCCCCCGGCGCCGCAGACTCCTCCTGTCGACCTCGCGCGCACCTCGGACATCCCGGTGGGCGGCGGCAGGGTCTTCCCGGAGCGCGGCGTGGTGGTGACCCAGCCCGCGCCGGGCAGGTTCGTCGGTTTCAGCGCGAGATGCCCGCACGAGGGCTGCCTGGTGAACGCCGTGGCCGGCGGGACGATCAACTGTCCGTGCCACGGCAGCCGGTTCGCCATCGCCGACGGCTCCGTCGTCACCGGGCCCGCGACGCATCCCCTGCACGCCCGGGACCTCACCGTCCAGCGCGACACCATCCAGCTCCCGGGGTAGCGGGCCCGCCCGGGCGGGTCCGCTACCGATCAGGGCTAGTTGGCCGTCCTGAGGACGGTCACATCGCTGGAGCCGATGTTGGTCACGTAGGCGTGCCTGCCGTCCGCCGAGACGAACACGTGGGTCGGGTCCTGGCCCGTGCTCACGTTCGCGGTCACCTGGTTGGTCGTGGTGTCGATGACCGAGACGGTGTTGCTGCCGTCGTTGACGATGTACGCGTGGCGGGAGTCCGGGGCGAACGCCACGCTCTGCGGCTCCCGCTGGACCGGGATCGTCGCGGTCACGCTGTAGGTGATCGGGTCGATCACCGAGACCGAGTCACTGTCGTAGTTGACGACGTACAGGTGGGCGCGGTCCGGCGACATGCTGATGCTGTGCGGGCTGCGGCCGACCGGGACCTCCGCCAGGATCGCGCCGTTCTTCGCGTCCAGCACCGTCACGACGTTGGAGGCGTGGTTCGCCACGTACGCGCGGCGGCCGTCGACCGAGAACGCCACGCTGTGCGGGTTCGGCTTGACCGGGATCTTCTGGATGATGGCGTTGGTCTTCGTGTCCACCACGGTCACCAGGTTCACGTCGTGGTTGGGCACGAACAGCTTCTGCCCGTTGGGACTGACGGCGATCGCGTACGGGAACTTGTCGGCGGGGATCGTGGCCACCACCGCGCGGGTGGCGGTATCGATCTTGACGATGGCGTTGCCCGACCCGCGGACCTCGTCGTAGACGCTCACGTAGGCGAACCGGCCGTCCGGGGTGAAGGTCACGAACTGCGGCGGGCCGGCCGCGATCGGGATCGAACCGACCACCGCGTTGTTGGTCATGTCGAGGATCGCGATGGTGTTCGTCCCCGTGCTGGTGATCCACGCCGACCGGCCGTCGGGGGTGATCTCACCCGCCTGCGGCGCGCTGGGCACCGTGAACGACGTCTCGACGGTGGGGTTCGGCACGCTCGCCGCGAACGTGGGCGGCGGTGCCGCGGCCGGCGGGACCGCGAACGGGGACGGGCCCGGCGCCGCGGCGGGCTCCGGGGCCTTCGGCCAGAACAGGTAGCCGAGCAGCACCACCAGCACCAGCGCGCCGGCGGCCGCCGCGGCGAGCAACCCGGTGCGCCGTCCGCCGCCGGAGGGCCGGGCCGCCGTGTTCGGGCGGGCCGGCCTGTCGGGAGGACCTCCCGGTGCCCGCCCCCGGGACACGTCGAACGGCGCCGCGCCGCCGGCCCCGGGCGGGCCGTAGCCGCGACCCGGGTCGCCCTGGACTCCCTCGCCGTGGACCGGACCGGCCTGCCCGGGACCGGCCGGGTGGGTGCCGTGCCCCGGGTACCCGGCGGACTCCGGCGGCGCGTCGTGGCCCGGGGCCTGTGGAGCGTGCGGGGTCCGCGGGGCGGCGGCGGGCGGTGCCAGCGGCGGCGGGCCGGCCGCGGCCGGTGCCTGAGGCCACGCCGGAGCCGGTGCCTGGCCACCGGCCGGCGAGGCGGGTGGCGGCGGCAGCACAGCCGTCCCGCCATCCGCCCTGGCGTTCGCCGTGGGGCTCAGCGGGGCGATGGCCGTGAGGTCGGGATCCGGGGCGCCGGCCCGCCGCGACCGGTCGCGCCGCACGGTCGTACCGCCGCTCCACGAGTGCCGCTCGTCGGAGAACGTGGGCTGGAAACCACCGGCGGACAGGGTGGCGGCGCCGAGCGCCACCGTGTACTTGGGGTGCGCGTCGACGACTGTCTTGCAGCC
>DASXJJ010000238.1:0-16634 GCA_036497465.1 Pseudonocardia sp.
GTCGACATCGACAACCGCGGCAAGGTCTCGCTGGTTCCGGTGGCGGAGAACGACGCCGCGAACGCCGGCGGCCCGGACGCCGCCGCCGACGCCGACACCGACGCCGAGAAGGCTGAGGTCAGTTGACCCTGCTCGCTCCGCCGGGCTCCCCGCCCGGCGGCGCGGGCGCCCCGGAACCCGATTCGGCCACCCTCAGCTCGCTGCCCAGCGGGCTGAGGGTGGTTTCGGAATGGGTGCCGGGTGTGCGGTCCGCGTCGGTCGGAGTGTGGATCGCGGTCGGCTCGCGGCACGAGCGCGCCGGCGAGGCCGGTGCCGCGCACTACCTGGAACACCTGCTGTTCAAGGGCACCGCGCGGCGCACGGCGGCCGCGATCGCGGAGGAGATCGACGCCGTCGGTGGCGAGCTGAACGCGTTCACCGGCAAGGAGCACACCTGCTTCTACGCCCACGTGCTGGACTCCGACCTGCCGCTCGCGGTCGACCTGCTCTCCGACGTGGTGACCGCGGCGACGATGGCGCCCGAGCACGTCGAGCTGGAGCGCACGGTGGTGCTCGACGAGATCGCCATGCGCGCCGACGACCCGGAGGACCTGCTCGGCGAGGTCTTCGACACCGCGATGTTCGGCGACCACCCGCTGGGCCGCCCGGTGATCGGCTCGCTCGACTCCATCAACGGGATGACCCGGGCCGCCCTGCACGGCTTCTGGCGACGGCACTACACGCCGGCCCGGATGGTGGTCGCCGCCGCCGGCAACGTCGATCACCGGCGGGTCGTCGAGCTGGTGTCGCGGGCGTTCCCCGGCGCCGCCGACCGGGACCCGGCCGGGGCCACCGGCGGTCCCGGGGCAGCGGGGCCGGTCCCCGGCGGCCAGGACGCCCCGCCGGACTCCGCCGCCGGGCTGGTGCTGCACAGCGAGGACACCGAGCAGGCCCACCTGATGCTCGGGCTGCCCGGAATCGACCACCGGGACCGGCGCCGCACCGCGCTGGAGGTGCTGAACACCGCGCTCGGCGGCGGCATGAGCTCCCGGCTGTTCCAGCAGGTCCGCGAGCAGCGCGGGCTGGCCTACTCGGTCTACTCCGCGACGTCCAGCTACCACGACGCCGGCCAGCTCAGCGTGTACGCGGGTTGCCAGCCGGACCGGCTCGGCGAGGTGGCCGGGGTCGTGCGCGGGGTGCTCGACGAGGTGGCCCACGGCGGGCTGACCGAGGCCGAGGTGCGCCGGGCGCAGGGCGCGCTGCGCGGCGGGCTGGTGCTCGGCCTGGAGGACACCGCCTCCCGGATGTACCGGATCGGCCGGCACGAGGTCGACCTCGGGCGGCAGCGCTCGCTGCGGCAGAGCCTGGCCGAGATCGAGGCCGTGCGGCCGGACGAGGTGGCCGAGGTGGCCGCCGAGCTGCTGCGCGGCCCGCTGACCACTGCGGTCGTCGGGCCGTACGACAGCGACGCCGATCTACCGGAAACGCTGCGCTCCCCGCGCCGGTGACCGTCACCTACACCGCGGTCGCCGCCCTGCTGGTGGTGATCGGCCTGGTCGGGGTGGTGGTCCCGGTCCTGCCCGGCCTGGTGCTGGTGCTGGCCGGCATCGCGGTGTGGGCGCTGCCCCGCGCCGACCCGGTCGGCTGGACGGTGCTCGGGGTGGCGCTGGGCATCGTGGTGCTGGGCACGGTGGCCAAGTACCTGCTCCCCGGCCGTCGGCTGCGCGCCTCGGGTGTCCCGGGGCGCACCCTGGCCGCCGGCGCGGTGCTGGGTGTGGTCGGGTTCTTCGTCATCCCGGTGGTCGGGCTGCCCGTCGGCTTCGTGGCCGGGGTCTACCTGGCGGAGCTCGCCCGGCTATCCGACCGGCGGCAGGCCTGGCCGTCCACCCGGGCGGCGCTGCGCGCGGCGGGCTGGAGCATCCTGATCGAGCTGGCTGCCGGGCTGCTGGCCACGGCGGTGTGGATCGTCGGAACAATCGTCGGGTGACGGGTACGTCGGGTGACGGGTACGGAGGTGTGCGGGTGACTGAATCAGCCGAGACGGCGCCGATCCGAGTTGCGGTGCTGGGAGCGCGGGGGCGGATGGGGATCGAGGTGTGCCGGGCGGTCGAGGCCGCCGACGACCTCGACCTGGTAGCCATGGTCGACGTGGGCGACTGGCTGTTCAACGTCGCCGATGCGGACGCCCAGGTGGTCGTGGACTTCACCCGACCCGACGTGGTGCTCGACAACATCCGGTTCTGCGTCGACCACGACATCGCCTGCGTGGTCGGGACCAGCGGGTTCGACGCCGAGCGGCTCGACACGGTGCGCGGCTGGCTGGAGAACAAGCCCCGGCTCGGCGCGCTCATCGCGCCCAACTTCGGGGTCGGCGCCGTGCTGTCCATGCACTTCGCCGAGGTCGCCGCCCGGTTCTTCGAGTCCGCCGAGGTGATCGAGATGCACCACGCGGGCAAGGTGGACGCCCCCTCCGGCACCGCCGCGCACACCGCCTCCAAGATCGCGGCGGCCCGTGCCGCGGCCGGCTCGCCGCCGATGCCGGACGCCACCACCCAGGAGCGCCAGGGCGCCCGGGGGGCCGAGGTGGACGGGGTGCGGGTGCACTCGGTGCGGATGTCCGGGCTGGTCGCGCACCAGGAGGTGCTGTTCGGCACCGACGGGGAGACGCTGACCATCCGGCACGACTCGCTGAACCGGGGTTCCTTCATGCCGGGCGTGCTGATGGGCGTGCGGCACGTGCTGGGCCACCCGGGCCTCACCGTCGGCCTGGAGCCCCTGCTCGGCCTGTGACCCCGCCGGCCGTCCGTGAACCGCCGTGCGTGCCTCGTCCGCCGTGGCAGGTCGGCGTCCGCCGGGTGGGCCTTGTCCGCCGTGCGGGGTGGGCGTCCGTCGGGGGTGGGTGATCGCCGTCCGGGGCGCTCGGGCCGTGCCTGGCGCGTTGTACCGCCCCGGATGGCGATCATCCCTCGGCGCACAATGGTGGGGCGGCCCGGTGGGGCGGCGCGACCGCCCGGGAGGCTCTCGTGTAGTCAGGGCACATGGCAGTTGCCGAGGTCCGCGCCGCGACGGTGGGGGACGTACTGGAGATCGTCCGTATCCAGTCCAGCACCTGGCGGACCGCGTACGCGGAGCTGGTGCCGGAGGCCGCGCTGGAGCGGCTGTCCGGCCCGGCGGCACACGCGGCGTGGACAGCGGCGGTCGAGGCGGGCGACGGGCACCACGTGCTGGTGGCCACCGAGGGGGAGTGGACGGTGGGGCTGTGCGCGGCCGCGCCGGCGCACGTCGACGACCCCGAGGCGCCGGCCGAGCGGGCGCAGATCGTGACGGTGCTGGTGGAGCCGAGGTGGGGGCGGCGCGGGCACGGGCGGCGGCTGCTCGGGGCCGCGTTCGAGGCGTTGACCGCCGACGGCGCGACGTCCGGTGTGGCGTGGGTCCCGGAGCCCGATGTGGCGTCCCGGGCCTGCTACGACCGGATCGGCTGGGACCCCGACGGCCTGGTGCGCATCCTGGACGCAGGCGACCGGTCGCTGCGCGAGATCAGGCTGACCGGGCCGCTGCGGGTGGAGAACCGCGACCCCCGGCAACGCGGGATGTCCCCGCTCTGACCCGGGCGGTGCGGCGGCCGACCGGACTTGTCGGTGGCCCGTGAGACGATGCGCATCGATGGAGACGATCACCGCGGCCGCCGCCCGACGGGCCGTCCTCGCCGCTCAGGGCTTCGCCGAGCGCCGCCCGTCCGGCCCGGTCACCCGGCGCCACCTGGGGCGGGTGCTCGAGCGGTTGCGGCTGCTCCAGCTCGACTCGGTGAACGTGGCGGTCCGCGCGCACTACATGCCCGTGTTCAGCCGGCTCGGGGCCTACCCGATGGAGCTGCTCGACGGGGCGGCCTGGGCGCACAGCGCGCGCAAGCCCAGGCTGCTGGTCGAGTACTGGGCGCACGAGGCGTCGCTGCTGCCGGTGGCCGACTGGCCGCTGCTGCTGTCCGGGGCGAAGCGGCGTGGCTGGTGGCGGCACTACCACGAGCTGGTGGAGCGGGAGTCCGCGCTGGTCGACGACGTGCTGGCCGCGGTGAAGGAGGTCGGCCCGGTGGGCGCCGGCACGCTGGAGCGGATGCTCGGCGGTGCCGAGGGCGACGGCCGGCCCCGGGGCGGCTCGTGGTGGAACCGCTCCGAGGTCAAGCGCATCTGCGAGTACCTGTTCGGCACCGGGGAGCTGACCACCGGCACCCGGGTGAACTTCCAGCGCCTCTACGACCTGCCCGAGCGGGTGCTGCCCCCGGAGGTGCTGTCCGCGCCGGCGCCGGATCCCGACGACGCGGCCCGGGTGCTGGTCGGGTACGCGGCGGCGGCGCTGGGCGTGGCCACCGAGGCCGAGTTGCGCGACTACTACCGGGTCGGCCCCGAGGTGTGCCGCGACGCGGTGCGCACGCTGGTCGACGGGGGCGAGCTGGAGCAGGTCGAGGTGCGTGGCTGGCCGAGGCCCGGCTACCGCGTCCCCGGCGCGCGGATGTCCCGCAAGATCGCCGCGCGGGCACTGCTCTGCCCGTTCGATCCGCTGATCTGGGAGCGGTCCCGGACCGAGCGGATCTTCGGCTTCCGGTACCGGATCGAGATTTACACGCCCGAGCACAAGCGCGAGCACGGCTACTACGTGTTCCCGTTCCTGCTGGACGACGGGCTGGTCGCCCGGGTCGACCTGAAGGCGGACCGGACCGACGGGGTGCTGCGGGTGCCGGGCGCCTTCGCCGAGCCCGGCGCCCCGGTGGCCCGGGTGGCCGACGAGCTGGCCGGTGAGCTGCGGCTGATGGCCGGCTGGCTGGGCCTGGGCGACGTGCTGGTGGGTGAGCGGGGCGACCTGGTCGCCCCGCTCACCCGGGCGCTGGCCGCACGGCCCAGCGCCGTGGGGAGTTAGGCCGCCCCCGTCGGGCTCAGCGCCCTGGTCACCACGACATCGCCGTTCCCGGTGCGGCCGTGGACCCGTAACGTGCCGCCACCGGGCGGTGCGGTCTCCGCGATGTCCAGCTCGCTGCGCGCCCGTCCAGACCCGGACAGCAGGTCCAGCTCGGCGGCCACCCCGGAATGCACGCCGACGCGCAGGTTGCCCGACCCGCTGGTCAGGTCGAGCCGCCCGGACTCGGCGTCGGTGACCGTGACGTCCCCGGAGCCGGCCTTCGCGGTGACCTCGGCGCGGACGTGCCCGAGCCGGACGTCGCCGCTGCCGGTCTGCACGTGCGCCGGGCCGTCCAGCAACCCCAGCGTCAGGTCGCCGGAGCCGGCCTTGGCCTGGGTGCGCCCGGTGGCGGCACGCACGGTGGCCCCGCCGGAGCCGGTGACCAGCTGCAGGTCGCCCACGGTGTCCAGGGTGACGTCGCCGGAGCCGGCGTGGACCCGCGCGGTGCCGGCCCGGCCGGTCACCTCGATCCGCCCGGCGCCGGTGCGGAGGGAGACCGAGCTGCCCGTCGGGGCCCGTACCGTGGCCACCAACGGCACCATCCGCCACGGCAGTCCCGTACTCGGGCGGACGACGAGCCGCCGTCCCGCCTCCGTCCAGTCCACCTCGGCGGCCCGGACGGCCTGCGCGCCCAGGTCACCCCCGACCAGGTCGCGCAGGAAGGCCTCGGGTCCCCGCCCGCCGAGGTTCCAGCCGCCCAGGTCCCAGTCCCCGAAGTCCCGGCCGCTGGAACCGGCACCACCGGCACCACCGAACCCGGCGCCGCCGAACCCGGGGCCGCCGGCACCACCGGCGCCACCGAATCCGGCGCCACCGGCACCACCGGCGCCACCGAATCCGGCGCCCGGTTCGCCGGGGCTCCCGCCGAAGGGGAACTCCCGGCCGCCGATCCGGATCGACCCGCCGGGTCCGCCGGACCCGCCGAACCAGTTCAGCAGCCCGGACAACCCCTGCTGCCAGCCGCCGAGCCGGCCCACGTCCGGTCGCAGCTCCAGCTCGACCGCCGTGGCCGACTCGTCCAACGTGATGTCGATTCGGCCGGCGTCCAGCGACAGGTCCAGCTCGGCCGGACCGGCACTCGGCCAGCTCTCCGCACGTACCGCCTGGTCGGCGGCGCCCTCGTCGGGCCCGGGGGACCCGGGTTCGGTGGACCCGGGTTCGGCGGACCCGGTCGCGTCGGCCCAGACGCCGGAGCCCGTGGCCCCGCCGGTGCCGCCGGTGCCCTCGGCCCCTCCGGCGCCGGTGGCGTCGCCCCCGGCCCCGCCGGTGCCCGTCCCGCCCGCGCCGGTCGGCCCGCCGGCCCCGGTCGCGCCGGACGGCCCGGCCCCGCCGGTCCCGCCCGGCACACCGGCCCCGCCGGCGCCACCGGCGCCACCGGCGCCCGGCTCGGCGTCCTGGCCCGGGCGCCCGTCGTTCGGAGTGGATTCCTCGGTCATGTCCGTCCTCCTCAGCCCTGGACCCAGCCGTGCACCCGGTTGCCGTCCGCACGGCCCCGGCGGCGCTCGTCCCGTGCCCGTCGCCGGTCGTCGCGGCCCCAGTCGCCCCAGTCCGGCCCGCCCGCGCCGTGCAGCGCGCCCTGCACGGCCTGCGAGATCCAGGCGTTGAGCGACAGCCCCTGGGCGGTGGCGGCCTGCTCGGCGCGGCTCTTGATCTGTTCCACCAGCCGCAGGGTGATCCGGCTGATGTCTCCGGGGTCGCCCATCGGTGGCGGCACGGGCGGCGGTTCCTCGGCCGGCCCGGACCGCGCAGGCTCGCCGACCGCGACCCGCACCGCCCGCCCGTCCAACCGCACCTCGACGGTGCGGTCGCCGAGCGCGTCGGTGACCTCGGCAGCGAGGTCGGCCAGTGCGTTGAGGACGGCCAGCCGGGCCGCCGGTTCGATCGCGGCGGCCAACAGGGCGGCGGTGCGTTGCGTCTGCTCGTCGCCGGCCGCCGCGGCCGCAACCAGGTCCTCGCGGAGCCCGGTGACGTACTGCGTGACATCCATGACGCCACTATGACGTCATTCATGACATCGCGCAATGTCGTTCATGATGTCGATGGGGACCGGAATGACGTCAGTGAACCGGCACCGCCGGAGTGTCGGGGCCAATCGTTACGCTGCCGCCATGCCCGACACCGTGCCGCTGAAGGTCCAGCTGATCGCGAAGACCGAGTTCCTGCCGCCGGCCGACGTCCCGTGGGAGACCGACGCGGACGGCGGGCAGGCGCTGGCCGAGTTCGCCGGTCGCGCGTGCTACCAGTCGTGGAAGAAGCCGAACCCGGCCACCGCGACGAATGCGGGCTACCTGCGGCACATCCTGGAGGTCGGCCACCTGAGCGTGCTGGAGCACGGCTCGGTCACCTTCTACCTCACCGGGATATCCCGGTCGCTCACCCACGAGCTGATCCGGCACCGGCACTTCTCGTACTCGCAGCTGTCCCAGCGGTACGTCCCCGGTCGGGGCTCGGCCATCGTGGAGCCCGAGGTCATCGCGTCCGAGCCGGAGCTGCACGCGGCGTTCGTGGAGGCCACCGAGGCGGCGGCCAAGGCCTACGACCGGCTGCTGTCCGGCCTGGAGCAGCGGTTCGCCGACGTGCCGAACGCGACGCTGCGGCGCAAGCAGGCCCGGCAGGCGGCGCGCGCGGTGATGCCGAACGCCACCGAGACGAAGATCGTGGTCACCGGCAACTACCGGGCCTGGCGCCACTTCATCGCGATGCGGGCCACCGAGCACGCCGACGTGGAGATCCGTGAGCTGGCCATCGAGTGCCTGCGCCAGCTGCGGGACGCGGTGCCGAACGTGTTCGCCGACTTCGAGATCGGCGAGCTGGAGGACGGCAGCGAGATCGCCACCAGCCCGCTCGTGAGCGAGGGCTGAGCGATGCGCATCGTGCCCGGCGAGCGCGCGCAGCTCGCCGACCTGTTCGAACGCACCGGCCCCGACGCGCCCACCGTGCTGCCCGGCTGGCGGGCCAAGGAGCTGCTGGCGCACCTGCTGGTCCGGGAGCGCAACCCGGCGGCCGCACCGGGCATCCTGGTCTCCCCGCTGGCCCGGTTCACCGAGTCGGCGATGCGCTCCTACGAGCGCAAGCCCTGGTCCCGGCGGGTGCAGCTGCTGCGCTCCGGGCCGCCGCCGTGGTCGCCCTACTACCTGCCGCCGGTCGACGAGCGGGTCAACCTGGCCGAGTTCTTCGTGCACCACGAAGACCTGTCCCGCGCGCGGCCCGGGTGGGAGCCTCGCCCGGCCGACGACGACCGCGACGAGGCGCTGTGGTCGGTGCTGCGGCTGCTCGGCCGGGTGCTGTACCGGCACAGCCCGGTCGGCGTGCTCCTGCGCCATCCCACCCGCCCGCGAAACGCCGAGATCAACGCGCGCCCGGGCGACCGGCGGGTGACCGTCGTCGGCCCGCCCGGCGAGCTGCTGCTGCACGGGTTCGGCCGCGACCTGGGGCAGGTGGAGCTGCAGGGGGCACCGGCCGACGTGGCCGCGCTGAACGGCGCGCCACGGGGGATCTGAGCTGGTCCCGGCCGGTGCCGGGCCGCCCGCAAGAGCTACGCTGCGTCACCGCTCGGGTGCCGGATGACACTCGACGGGGGAGGTTCGACAGCCACGCGCGGGGCGGGCGGTACGATGGGGCTCAATGCGCGCCCTCAGCCGATCTGGCGGCGCGGTGTGTGGCCGGGTGCTCCGACACCCAGTGGCCCGCCCTGACCTCGTCGCCGCAGCCATGCTGGCGACCTCGACCTGGCCGGTACCTCCGGCCGCGAAAGTTGTTGACCAGTGAGTCGATCCTCCCAATCCCGTAACCGCCGAGGCCGGCGGGACAACACCCCCGAGGCGCCGCCGCCCGCGCCGGACAACCCCGAGCTCCCGCTCGGGCCGCCCCCCGAGCTGCCGAAGGGCGGCCTGCGCGTCGTCGCGCTGGGCGGCATCGGCGAGATCGGCCGGAACATGACCGTGTTCGAGTACGACGGCAAGCTGCTCATCGTCGACTGCGGCGTGCTGTTCCCGTCCGATGACTCGCCCGGTGTCGACCTGATCCTGCCCGACTTCCGGGCCATCGAGAACCGCCTCGACGACGTCGAGGCGCTGGTGCTCACGCACGGCCACGAGGACCACATCGGCGCCATTCCGTTCCTGCTGCGGCTGCGGCCGGACCTGCCGATCGTCGGGTCCAAGTTCACCCTCGCCCTGGTCGCGGCCAAGTGCAAGGAGCACCGGCTGACGCCGCACCTGCGCGAGGTGCGCGAGGGCCAGAAGACCCGGCACGGCCGGTTCGACTGCGAGTACTTCGCGGTCAACCACTCGATCCCGGACGCGCTGGCGGTGGCCATCCGCACGCCTGCCGGGCTGGTGCTGCACACCGGCGACATCAAGCTCGACCAGCTCCCGCTGGACGGCCGGCTGACCGACCTGGCCGGCTTCTCCCGGCTCGGCGACGAGGGCGTCGACCTGTTCCTAGTCGACTCGACCAACGCCGACGTCCCCGGGTTCGTGATCTCCGAGCGGGAGATCGGCCCGGTGCTGGAGGGCGTGTTCGACGACTCCTCGCAGCGGATCATCCTGGCCTGCTTCGCCAGCCACGTGCACCGGGTGCAGCAGGTGCTGGACGCGGCGGCCGCGCGCGGGCGCAAGGTGTGCCTGGTCGGCCGGTCGATGCTGCGCAACATGGGCCTGGCCGCCGACATGGGGCTGCTGAAGGTGCCGGACGGGCTGCTCGTGGAGCTCGACGAGGCCATGCAGCTGCCGGACGAGAAGCTGGTGCTGGTGTCCACCGGGTCGCAGGGCGAGCCGCTGTCCGCGCTGTCCCGGATGGCCAGGGGCGAGCACCGGCAGGTCCGGATCAAGCCCGACGACACGGTCGTGCTGGCCTCCTCGCTCATCCCGGGCAACGAGACCGCCGTGTTCGGCGTGATCAACGGTCTCACCCGGCTGGGCGCCAAGGTGGTCCACCAGGGCACGGCGAAGGTGCACGTGTCCGGCCACTCGCCGGCCGGTGAGCTGCTGTTCCTGTACAACGCGGTGCGGCCGAGCAACGTGATGCCGGTGCACGGCGAGTGGCGCCACCTGCGGTCGAACGCGGCGCTGGCGGTCAAGACCGGGGTGCCCGAGGAGTCGGTCGTGCTGGCCGAGGACGGCGTGGTCGTCGACCTGGTGGACGGCAAGGCGAGCATCACCGGGCGGGTCGAGGTGGGCCGGGTGTACGTCGACGGGCTGGCCGTGGGCGACATCGGCGAGTCCACGCTGGGCGACCGGCTGGTCCTCGGCGAGGGCGGTTTCATCGCCATCACGATCGGCGTGGAGCAGGCCACCGGGCGGGCGGTGGCGCCGCCGACCGTCTCCGGGCGCGGGTTCTCCGACGACCCGAAGGCGCTGGACGCGGTGATCCCGCTGATCGAGGCGGAGCTGTCCCGTACCGAGGCCGAGGGCATCAGCGACCCGCACCGCATCGCGCAGTCGGTGCGCCGGGTGGTCGGCCGCTGGGTGGCCGACACGTACCGCAGGCGCCCGATGATCGTCCCGACGGTCCTCGCGGTCTGAGCCGGGCCGGGCCGCCGGGCGCACCCGCGCACGGCGGCCCGTACGGCCGCCCGGCACGCCTGCCCGGCCGTGGCGGAGCCGGGAAAAACTGTCGGCGGCGGATGTCAAGATTGCTCCGGGTGCCCCGACCCCTGGGTGTCGGTACCCACCAGGGGCCGAGGACCCGAGGAGTCGACCGTGAAGTTCCTGCTGCTGATGCACAACAACCCGGCGGTGCTCGACGCGCTGACCGACGACGAGCGCACCGCCCTGATGGAGGGCCACGGCGCGTTCATCGAGGCCATCCAGGAGTCCGGCGAGCTGATCGTCACCCAGGCGCTCGCCGACCCGTCGAACAGCGCGGTGGTGCGGGTCCGCGACGGGGTGCCCGCGGTGACCGACGGCCCGTACCTGGAGGCCAAGGAGTTCCTGGGCGGCTACTACCTGGTCGACTGCGTGGACCGCGAGCGCGCGCTGGTGCTGGCCGCGATGATCCCGGACGCGCGGATCGACGGGCTGGGGATCGAGGTCCGCCCGGTGATGTTCTCCGCCGGACTGGAGATGTGAGCGGGGCGAGCCCGCGCACCGAGGACCTGCTGCGTGAGCTGGCGCCGAAGGTCCTCGGCGCGCTGGTCCGCCGGTACCGTCAGTTCGACGCGTGCGAGGACGCGGTGCAGGAGGCGCTGCTCGCCGCGTCCACCGGCTGGCCGCGCGACGGCGTGCCGGACAATCCGCGCGCGTGGCTGGCCACGGTGGCCGCGCGCCGGCTGGTCGACGAGGTGCGCAGCGAGGCGGCCCGCCGCCGCCGGGAGGAGACCGCCGCGGCGCTGGCCGCCCGGCCGGTCACCGACGGCCCGGGCACGGACCAGGTGTCCGACGCCGACGACACGCTCACCCTGCTGTTCCTGTGCTGCCACCCGTCGCTGACCCCGGCCTCCCAGGTGGCGCTGACGCTGCGCGCGGTCGGTGGCCTCACCACCGCCGAGATCGCCGCCGCGTTCCTGGTGCCGGAGGCCACCATGGGGCCGCGGATCAGCCGGGCCAAGCGGCTGGTCAGGGCGGCCGGCGCCACCTTCGAGTTGCCGCCTGAGCCGGAGCGGGCGCAGCGGCTGCGGGTGGTGCTGCACGTGCTCTACCTGATCTTCAACGAGGGCTACACGGCCAGCTCGGGTGCCGATCTGCAGCGGCACGAGCTGGTCGTGGAGGCGCTCCGGCTGACCCGGTCGCTGCGCCGGATGCTGCCCGGCGACGGCGAGGTGGCCGGTCTGCTGGCGCTGATGCTGCTCACCGACGCCCGTTGCCCCGCGCGCACCGGCACGGACGGGTCCCTGGTGCCGCTGGCCGAGCAGGACCGCACCCGGTGGGACGCGGCGGCCATCGCCGAGGGGATCGGCCTGGTCACCGCCGCGCTGGCCGGCTCGGCGCTGGGGCCGTACCAGCTGCAGGCGGCGATCGCGGCGGTGCACGTGGAGGCCCCGCGCGCCGAGGACACCGACTGGCCGCAGGTCGCGGCGCTGTACCGGGTGCTGGAGCGGGTGTCGCCGAACCCGGTGGTCACGCTGAACCGGGCTATCGCGGTGGCCATGACCGAGGGTCCGGCGGCGGGGTTGCGGCTGCTCGACACCCTGGACGCGGACGGACGGCTGGCCGGGCACCACCGGCTCGCCGCGGTGCGCGGGCACCTCCTGGAGATGGCCGGTGACACCGAGGGCGCCCGGGATGCCTACCGGCTCGCCGCGCGGCGCACGGCCAGCCTGCCCGAGCAGCGCTACCTCACCGGCCGGGCCGCCCGGCTCGGCTGAGCATCGCGGGCTCGGCCGAGTCCGCGATGCTCCAGCCGGTCGGGGACGGCGCGGGCCGCGCACCCGTTGCGCAACCGTGACTCTTGATCGGTTGAGCGGCTCTGTCCCACGACCGGGTGATCCCAGTACGTTGTGCGCCACAACATATTCGGCGGCGGCCCGAGGGAGAGCCGTCGCCGAGGGCTCAGCGGAGGGTTCACATGGGCAGGACGCGGGTGGCGCTGGTCGCGGCGGGCGCGGGGCTGATGCTCGTGCTCAGCGGCTGCGGGGCGAACAGCGCGGGTGGCGGGGGAGCCCCGGCGTCGCCGAGTGCGGCGCCCGGCGGCGCGCCGGCGGCCGGCGGCGCCAAGGTCGGGGTGATCCTGCCCGACACGGCCTCCTCGGCCCGCTACGAGAGCTTCGACCGGCCGCTGCTGGACAAGGCGCTGCGTGCCGAGGGGCTGGACCCGGACATCCAGAACGCCCAGGGTGACGTGCAGAAGTTCTCCACCCTGGCCGATGGGATGATCAACAACGGGGTGAAGGTCCTGATCATCGACGCGCCGAACACCGACGTGGGCGCCGCGGTGGCCAGGAAGGCCCAGGCCGCCGGCATCCCGACCATCGACTACGACCGGCTGAACCTGGGTGGCACCAGCGACTACTACGTGTCGTTCGACAACAGCCGGGTCGGCGCGCTGCAGGGCCAGGGCCTGGTGCAGGGGCTCGCCGGGAAGCCGGGCGCGCAGGTCATCGAGATCGAGGGCGCGGCCACCGACAACAACGGCACCCTGTTCTACGAGGGCCAGCAGACCGTCGTCGGCCCGCTGTACAAGTCCGGCGCCCTGAAGCTGGTGGCCAGCCAGCGCATCCCGGACTGGAACAACCAGCAGGGCGGCGTGACCTTCGAGCAGTTCCTGACCGGCAACGGCGGCACGGTGGACGGCGTGCTCGCGGCCAACGACGGGCTGGCCGGCGCGGTGATCACCGTGCTGAAGAAGACCGGGCTGAACGGGAAGGTGATCGTCACCGGGCAGGATGCCACCCCGGACGGGCTGCAGGCCATCCTGCGCGGCGACCAGTACATGACGGTGTTCAAGCCGATCGCCGACGAGGCGAACGCCACCGCGAAGCTGGCCGGCGCGCTGAGCAAGGGCGACAAGGCCGGCGCCGATGCCCTGGCCACCGCGACCAGCCAGGACACCAAGACGAACCGCACGGTGAAGTCGGTGCTGCTCACCCCGATCCTGATCACCAAGCCGCAGGTCAAGCAGGTCGTCGACGCGGGCGGGGTGAAGGCCGCCGAGATCTGCGTTCCGGACACCCAGGCCGCCTGCGACCAGCTCGGCATCAAGTAGATGACCAGGCCGATCCTGGAGCTCGAGGCGATCAACAAGAGCTTCGGCCCGGTGCACGTGCTGCACGACGTCGACTGGCGATCCGCCCCGGCGAGGTCACCGCGCTGGTCGGGGACAACGGCGCGGGCAAATCGACGCTGGTCAAGTGCATCGCCGGGATCCATCCGGTGGACTCCGGCACCATCCGGTGGAACGGTCAGCCGGTCCGGGTGAGCGGGCCCCGGGACGCCGCCGCGCTGGGCATCGAGGTCGTCTACCAGTACCTCGCCCTGGCCGACAACCTGGACATCGTGCAGAACATGTTCCTCGGCCGGGAACGCGGACCCGCCTGGGCGCTGGACGAGGCCAGCATGGAGCGGGCCGCCAGGGAGACGCTGGCCACGCTGTCGGTGCGCACGGTGAAGTCGGTGCGCACCCCGGTGGCCTCGCTGTCCGGCGGCCAGCGGCAGACCGTGGCCATCGCCAAGGCCGTGCTCTGGGACAGCAAGGTGGTGCTGCTCGACGAGCCGACCGCCGCGCTGGGCGTCGCGCAGACCCGGCAGGTGCTCGACCTGGTCCGCCGGCTCGCCGAGCAGGGTCTGGGAGTGGTGCTGATCAGCCACAACATGACCGACGTGTTCGAGGTCGCCGACCGGATCGCCACCCTCTACCTGGGGCGCCTGGTGGCCGACCTCCCGGCGGCCGAGCTGACCCACAGCCAGGTCGTCGAGCTGATCACCGCGGGCCGGTCGGGCGACCTCGGCCTCGCCCGGCCCGACGCGGTCACCCTCTGACCCCCCTCCGACCCCGCTCTGCCTTCTCCGACCCCGCTCCGACCCCGCGAGGACCCCGATGACCGACACGAGCCCCACGGGTACCCCGACGCCGGCCGGCAGCCCACCGGGACCGCCGCTGCCCCGGCGGCCGGTCGGCGACCGCGCGGTGACCGACTTCGGCATCGACACCACCTCCAAGACCACCGGCGAGGCGCTGCGCGACCACGTCGCCAGGCGGGGTGGCCGCCGCTGTCCTCGCGCTGCACCTGGTGTCCGGCGGCAACCTGCTTGGGCGCATGGGCACCGCCGTGTTCGTGGTGTTCTGCGTGCTGCTGGTGCTGGCGCTCGGGGTGGCGGTGCTGCTGCGCATCTGGCCGGCCCTGGCGCCACCGGTGATCGCGCTGGCGATCGTGCTGCTCGGCGTCGGCCCGAACCCGTGGCTGGAGATGCTGCTGGCGGTGTGCGTGGGCAGCTCGATCGGCCTGCTCACCGGCGTCCTGGTGTCCCGGATCGGCATCCCGTCGTTCGTGGTGACCCTGGCGCTGTTCCTGGCCTGGCAGGGGGTGATCCTGCAGTTCATCGGGGACGGCGGCACGCTGGCGCTGCAGAACGACACCCTGTTCGCGGTGGCCAACGGCAACCTGCCGGTGTGGGGCAGCTGGCTGCTGTTCGTACTCGCGGTCGGCGGCTACGCGGGCGTGGTGCTGGGACGGCAGTACCGGCGGATGCGCCGCGGCCTGGTCACCCCGCCCACCCCGCTGGTGCTGACCAAGGTCGGGGTGACCGCCGTGCTCGCCGCGCTCGGCACGTACCTGCTCACGCTGAACCGCTCGCAGAGCGACCTGATCCAGATCACCGGCGTGCCGTACGTGGTGCCGATCGTGCTGGTGCTGCTGGTGATCGGGACCTACGTGCTGGACCGCACCAGCTACGGCCGGCACATCTACGCCGTCGGCGGGAACGCCGAGGCCGCCCGGCGTGCCGGCATCAACGTGCCGCGCATCCGGGCCAGCGTGTTCGTGGTGTCCGGGTCGCTGGCCGCCATCGGGGCGATCGTCTACTCGTCCAAGGTCGGCTCGGTGGACCCCACGGCGGGCGGCGGCTCCACGCTGCTGTTCGCGGTGGGCGCCGCGGTGATCGGCGGCACCTCGCTGTTCGGCGGGCGCGGCCGGGTGTCCAACGCGGTGATCGGCGGCGCGGTGATCGCCATCGTGTAGAACGGGCTGGGCCTGCTGCGCCAGCCGGCCGCCGTGGTGCTGATGGTCACCGGCGTCGTGCTGCTGCTCGCGGCCACCGTGGACGCGCTGTCCCGGCGGAGGGCCGCCACCCGGTGACCGTCAGCACGACGGCGCGTCCGTCGGCCGGAGTGACCGGTCCCGGCGGGTCCGGCGGGCCGGGCGCGGTGCCGGCCCCGGGCCGGTGAGCACCACCACCGAGGGCGCCCGCCCGGACGACGCCCGCCGGCACAACCGGGGCGCGGTGCTGCGCCGGTTGCACCGGGAGGGGCCGTGCACCCGGGCGGTGCTGGCCGCCGAGCTCGGCCTCAACCGCAGCACGATCAAGGCGCTGGTCGAGGGGCTGGCCGAGTCCGGGCTGGTCAGCGAGCGGCTGCCGGCCATGCGCAGCGGAGCGGGGCGCCCCTCGCTCCTGGTGCTGCCCTCGGCGAGCTCGCCGGTGGTGCTGGCCGTCGACGTCCGGGTGGACCGGGTGAGCATGGCCGCCGTCGGCATGGGCGGGGAGATCCTCGCCCGGTGCAGCTGGCGGCTGCGGCCCGGCACGGCGTCGCCGAGGGACGTCATCACCCGGGTGGTGGAGTCGGTGCCGGTGCTGGCCGGCGAGCTGGACGCGCCGATCGTGGCAGCCGGGGTGGCGGTGCCCGGCGTGGTCCGGCACGCCGACGGGATGGTCCGCGAGGCGCCGCACCTGCGGTGGACCGACGTCCCGGTCGGCGAGCAGCTGACCGGCGCGCTGCGGATGCCGGTCGCGGTGGCCAACGACGCCGAGCTGGGCGCGCTGGCCGAGCACAGCCGGGGCGTGGCGCGCGGGGTGGCCGACGTGGTGTTCGTCGCGGGCGACGTGGGCGTCGGCGGCGGGGTGATCTCCGGCGGGGCCGCGCTACGCGGGGCGGGTGGCTACCTCGGCGAGCTGGGCCACATGGTCGTGCGGCCGGACGGGGACCCCTGCCACTGCGGCTGCCGGGGCTGCTGGGAGACCGAGATCGGCGGCGCCGCGCTGTGCCGCGCGCTGGGGCTGCCGGAGAGCGTGCCGCGCGGGGAGCTGCTGGCCGAGCTGCGCGAGCTGGAGCAC
>DASXJJ010000239.1:0-17046 GCA_036497465.1 Pseudonocardia sp.
ACGAGACGCGCAGCACCAGCCGCAAGGCCGCCAACCGCACCGCGGCGGCCAAGCCGGCCAACGCGCGCCGCGCCACCACCACGAAGTAGGCCTCGCGGCACGACACGAGGCCGGCACGATACGAGGCCGGCGACGGCCCCCCGGAGCCACACGCTCCGGGGGCCGTCGCATGTCTCGGCACGGGGTCACCCGTGTGACGTCTCGATGCCCGGCCCGAGATCAGTGGAGGAGGCGGACGAGGTCGGCCCGGGTGACCAGGCCGGCCAGCCGCCCGTCGCGGATGACGACGGCGTGCCGGGCGCCCGCCTCGTCGACGCGGGCCAGCGCCTCGGCGGCGGTCTCCCCCGCCCCCACCGCGACCGGCGGCGCGCATGCCGGCAGTGCCGCGTCCGGGCCGTCGCGGTCCGCGGCCGCATGCACCTCGGCGGGGTCGAGCAGCCCCAGGATCTCCACCACCGCGGTGGCGAACCGAGGGTCGCGGCCCGGGAGCACGACCGGCAGCGCGGGTTGCCGCCGCGCCTGCCCACGCAGCACCGCGGCCGCCGCACCGACCGTGTCCCGGGCGGTGACCGTGTGCACCGCCCCGACCACGCCGGCACCGGCCAACACGTCCGGCCGGTCGTCGTCGAGGAAGCCGAACCGGTGCAGCCACGCCGGGGAGTGGTACTTCGACAGGTAGTTGTGCCCGGAGTCCGGCAGCAGGGCCACCACCAGCGCCTGGGGTCCCAGCTCGCGGGCGACCTGGAGCGCACCGGCCGCCGCCAGCCCCGACGAGCCGCCGACGAGGATTCCCTCGTGCGTGGCCAGCGCCCGGGCGGTGAGGATCGAGTCCCGGTCGCTCACCTCCCGGATCCGGTCCGGGACGTCGGTGTCGAAGCACCGCGGCCACACGTCCGTGACCGTGTCCGGATGCCGGTAGTGCCCCGCGGCCTCGGTGTAGAACGGGCTGCCGTCCCCGCCGTGGTAGCCCGAGGTGAGCGGGTCGACGCCGATCACCTGGACCCGCCCGCCGCTGACCTCCTTGAGGTACCGGCCGGTGCCGGAGATCGTGCCGCCGGTGCCGATGCTCCCGACGAAATGGGTGACCGCACCGCCGGTGTCGCGCCAGATCTCCGGCCCGGTCATCTCCAGGTGTGCCCTCGGGTTGGCGGGGTTGTCGTACTGGTCGGCGAACCACCCGCCGGAGGTCTGCGCGGCGATCCGCCGGGCCAGGTTGCGGACATGGTCGGGATGCTCGAGCGGCAGGCCGGCGCGGGTGAGCACGACCTCGGCGCCGTACGCGGTCAACGTGTCGATCTTCTCGCGGGCCACGTTGTCGGGCAGCACCGCCACCGCGCGGTAGCCGCGGATCGCGGCCACCTGGGCGAGACCGACGCCGGTGTTGCCGGAGGTGCCCTCGACGACGGTCCCGCCGGGTCCGAGCTCCCCGGACGCCTCGGCCGCGGCGACCATGCCGGCCGCGGCCCGATCCTTCACCGATCCGCCCGGGTTGAAGTACTCGAGCTTGACGTACACCCGGGCGTGCGCGTCGTCGGCCAGCCGGCGCAGCCGGACCAGCGGCGTGCCACCCACCAGCTCGATCAGGGACTCGTGCAGCGTCGACGCGCGCCGGACGGTGTCGTGCGAGGGCATCGGTATTCCTCTCCGTCGCTGGGTGGCCGACGCCGAAGACCGTAGTGAACCCGCGGACCCCGCGCGCGTCCTCGCCGATCCGGCCGACCCCACGAACCGTCCGGCCACGCTCGCGGGGAAGGGCTCGGATGACGGTGGCGGCTGGACCCTGTGCTGCTCAGCGATCCGATACCTGACCGTATCGCACAAATTTAACCTCGTCCGCCAGGATGTGACTCGCGAGCGTCGACCCCCGCCGGAACGCGTGTTAGCGTCGCCCCATGCGTGCGGGCGAGCACCCCAGAGCGGTCCACGTGACGCTGCTGCGGACCCGCCGCCACGTGGACTTCTGCCGCACGGCCGCCGCGCTGTGTCGGACGTGATCGCTCCACCCGAGCCGAGTCACCCCTGCCCCGACCCGCCCGACCACGAGCCGGCGCCGACCCGGCGAACCTAGCCGCCCGGGCGCTGCAGCGGTACTGGTTCGCCGAACACCATCTGAACCCCGGGGTCGCCGGCACCTCGCCCTCGGTCCTGCTGGCGCTGACCGCGTCGGCCACGAGCAGACTCCGGATCGGCTCCGGGGCGGTGCAGCTCGGCCACCGCACGGCCCTGTCCACGGTGGAGGAGTTCGGGCTGCTGGACGCGATGCACCCGGGACGACTCGATCTCGGGCTGGGTCGCTCCGGCGGACGGCCCCCGGCCACCCCACCGGAAACCGGCCCCGCGCCGGTCAATGGTCGCGCGCCGAACGGGCTCCGCATCCCGGCGCGGTTCGCCATCGAGAAGCTGGTCGCCTCACCCCGGTTCGCGATGTAGAAGAAACTGCTGTTGCAACCGCACGCGGAAGCCCAGGACTACACCGAGCAGGTCGACGACATCCTCGCGTTGATCGGAGGCCACTACCGGACCCCGGACGGCGTCGAAGCCCACGTGGTTCCGGGTGAGGGCGCCGAGCTGCAGGTCTGGATCCTGGGCAGCAGCGGTGGGGAGAGCGCGTCGGTGGCCGGCCGCAACGGCCTGCGGTTCGCCGCGAACTACCAAGTCAGCCCGGCCACCGTGCTGGAGGCGGTGACCGCGTACCGCGCCGCGTTCCGACCCTCGGCGTGGCTCGGGCGGCCGTATGTGAGCGTGTCGGCCGATGTCGTGGTCGCCGAGGAGGACGACCGGGCGAGAACACTGGCCGCCGGTTACGGCCTCTGGGTACGCAGCATCCGGTCCGGCGCCGGTGCCATCGAGTTCCCTACCGCCGAGCAGGCACGCCGGCACCGATGGACCTCCGAGGATCACGCGCTGGTCGACGACCGGCTGGAAACCCAGTTCGCGGGTTCCCCGGGGCAGGTGGCCGACCAGCTCACCCAGCTCCGGGACGCCACCGACGCCGACGAGCTGATCGTCACCACCATCACCCACGACCACGCCGATCGCGTGCGCTCCTACGAACTGCTCGCCCAGGAGTGGCAGCGCCGCTCGCGCCGGGCCTAGGCGCGTGCCAGCTCCCCGGCGAGCCGCCAGGTGCGCAGACGGTCGCCGTCGCCGGTCAGGTCGGTCTGGGCCAGGGTGACCTCGGTCGCGCCGGCGTCGGTGTAGCGGCGCAGCTGGGCGGCGACGGTGTCCTCGTCGCCCGCGACGAGCAGCTCCGCCGCGGTGGCGAGACCTTCGCGGGCCACCACGGCCTGGTAGGACGGCACCCGGTCGTAGAAGGCCATCTGCTCGGCGGCGACTGCCCTGGCCCGACCGGTGTCGTGGGTGACCACGGCCGGCACGGCCGCGATGATCCGGGGTGCCGGGCGGCCGGCGCGGGCGGCCGCCTCGGTGATCGTGGGCACGATGTGCTCGGCGAGTGTCCTCGGCCCGGCCAGGAACGGCAGCGTGCCGTCCGCGAGCTCGCCGGTGACCCGCAGTGCCTGCGGGCCCATCGCCGCGACGATCACCGGGATCGGCGGCCGGGCGCCGGCCACGGCGGTCGGCCCGAACGGCCGGGACACGAGCGTCTCGCCGCGGAACGGCGTGCTCGCGCCGGCCAGCAACGGCACCAACGCGCTCAGGTACTCCCGCAGGTGGGTGATCGGGGCGGGGAAGGGAATGCCGTAGGCGGGCTCGAGCAGGCTGGGCGCACCCACGCCCACCCCGAGCTGGAACCGCCCCCCGGTGGACGCCTGGGCCGTCTTGGCCGCCGAGGCGAGCAGCTGCGGGTGCCGGGGGTAGATCGGCACGACCGACGTCCCCACGGCCAGTTCGGTGACCTCCCGACCCACCGCGGCGGCCACCGCGACGGCGTCGTAGCTGGCCATCTGGCCGAACCAGACGGCGTCCAGCCCGAGCTGGGCGGCCTGCCTACCCAGCCGGACCGCTTCGTCCACCACGTTCGTGGTCTGCGCTGAGGCGGCAAACGTGGACAGTGAGACCCCGATCCGCATGATCTGCCCAACCCCGTGGGACCGGCCGGTATTCCGGTGGCCTTGCTAACTACATCGACCGTTCTGGTTGTGTTTAGGAACCCGTCTGCCTACCGTCGGGTCCGTGCTGAGACGGGACGTGCTGGCTAAGCGGGGACACACATCGGAGAGCCCATGACCGCACACAAGGAAGCGCATGTCCGACGCCTGCGCCGGATCGAGGGCCAGGTCCGCGGCCTGCACCGGATGGTCGGAGAAGACGTCTACTGCATCGACGTCCTCACCCAGGTCTCCGCGGCGACCAGGGCACTGCAGTCATTCGCGTTGGAGCTGCTGACCGAACACATGTCGAGCTGTCTCGTACACGCGGCGCGCGCCGGTGACGAGGAGGCACACGCCAAGGTCAAGGAAGCCGCCGACGCCATCGCGCGGCTCGTGCGTTCCTAGCCCGCCGCGCCGGCGCGGCGGGCCTATGCCCGTCAGGCCGGCGCGGCGGACCTACGCCCGTCGGGCCGGCGCGAGACACTCACCGACGCGTCGGCGGGTTCAGTCGAGCTGCCGCTCGCGAAGCAGGTCACGGCCGAACCGGGCCAGCAGCTCCGGCGCGCCCGGCAAGTCGACCAGGTCCGCCAGGAGCCTCCCGAGTACCGGGGCGAAGGCCGTACCCCGGCCGTCGAACCCCGTGCCGGTGACGACCGGACCGTCGACCGCGATCGCCGGTGACCGGTGACCGGTGGCGGACAACGCCCTCGGGCTCGGGACCACTCCCCCGGCCCGCAGGCCCGGGAGCCGGCCCGCCACGTACTCCCGCAACCGGTGCGCCGGCGGGCACCGCTCCAGCCCCGTGCCGTCGAACCCGACGAGCACGTCGCCGCACGGGTCCGGAGCCCCGAACACCGCGCCCGGCCACCCGCTCGCCGGGCCGGTGTGGTGCACGAACACCGGCCAGTCGTGCTGCTGGGCCACGCAGGGGTTGATCCCGACCGGCGGGAAGCCGACGATCCGCTCCCCGGACGCCCACAGACCGGTGAGCGGGGTGCTGTGCTCCGGCGGCGCGGCCGAGCCCGCCAGCACGAGCACCCGGCGCGCCCGCACCGGACCCTCGCTGGTGTCCACCCGGACGTGATCCTCCCCGCCCACCCTGACCTGGCCCACGTTGGTGCCGGGCGCGAGCAGGGCGCCCCGGCCGACCGCCGCCGCGGCCAGTGCCCGGGTGGCCTGCGCGGCGTGCACCCGGCCGGAACGGTCCTGCTGGTGGAGCACCGGGCCGACGAAGATCATGCCCGGCCACCGGGACGCGGCCTCGTCCGAGGTCAGCCAGGTGTACGGGATGCCGTGCGTGTCGAGGGCGTCCGCCACGGCGAGAGTCCGTTCCGGGTCGCCGTGGTCGATCCCACCGATAAGACTGAGCAGCGGTACGCCGGTCTCCGCCTCGACCTCGCGCCACACCGGCAGGCTGGCGGCGGCGAGCCCGACCGACACGGCCGGATCGCCGGTACGCGCCGGCACGGTGACCTCGGTGGGTGGTGGCCCCGTCCCGGTGCGCGACAGCAGGAGCACCTCCCGACCGTCACCGGCGAGATGCCACGCCGCGGCGCCCGCGACAGCGTTCCGACCCACCACGACGACGTCGACGTCGGTTCTCGACACAACCGTCCTTCCGACCGGATCCAGACGACACACCGACCCTCGGCCGGCGATGACGGATGAGCGCGACGACTCAGCGGTGCGGTGCGGTGCGCAGGCGGCAGAAGTCCACGTGCCGGCGGCGGGAGAACCCGGACAGCGGCGGAGCCTGCACGGGACCTCCTCATGCGCGCCGGACGGGGACGGAAGTGGGGCACGTCGAATGTAACCGCCGGAGCGACAGCCGCCTAGGATCCTGGCAATAATGACTCAATCAGTTATGTTTCATCCTCCCTGACCAGTGACGTGGGGTCAGGCGCGCCGTGGGCGGCCGCCGAACATCGGAAACAGCACCAGCTCGTTTGCCGGAACCGTGGCTGGCCGTGAGCCCACCCAGCGCCGCGTGGGTGAGCCCCCTGGCCCGCCCGGGGTCGCCCAGGACCTGGACCTCACGCCCGCGCCTCGGACCCGGCCGGGCGCAGCCCCAGGTGCTCGCGCAGCGTGGTGCCCTCGTACTCGGTGCGGAACGCGCCGCGCTCCTGCAGCAGCGGCACCACGGTGTCGGCGAACTCGTCCAGCCCGCCCGGGGTGATGTGCGGGACAAGGATGAACCCGTCGCTGGCCTCGGCCTGCACCAGCTCGTCGATCGATGCGGCCACCGTGGCGGCGGAGCCGATGAACGACTGCCGGCCGGTCACGTGGATGATCAGTTCGCGGCTGTTCAGGCCCTTGCCCTCGGCCAGCTCGCGCCACTCCCGCGCGGTGGCCAGCGGGTCCCGGTACATCCGCACGCTGGCCCGGCCCCGGGAGATGGTGTTCTCCCCGACCACCGGGTCGACGGCCGGCAGCGGGCCGTTGGGGTCGTGGTCGGACAGGTCGCGGTTCCACAGCTGTTCGAGGAACTTGATCGCGGTCTGCTCGCTGACCTGCTGGTGGCGGATCACGTCCGCCTTCTCCTGCGCGTCGGCGTCGGTGTCGCCCAGCACGAACGTGGCCGCCGGCAGGATCTTCAGGTCCTCGTGGGCCCGCCCGTAGCGGCCCAGCCGACCCTTGACGTCGGCGTAGAACTCCCGGCCGGCCTCCAGCGTCCCGTGCCGGGAGAAGATCGCGTCGGCGGTGGAGGCGGCGAACTCGCGGCCGTCCTCGGAGTCGCCGGCCTGGAAGATCACCGGGCGGCCCTGCGGGCTGCGCGGCACGTTGAACCGGCCCGCGATGTCGAACTGGTCCGAGCGCACCGCGAACCGCCCGGCGTCCGGGGCGGACAGGAACCGCCCGGCGCCCTGGTCGGCCACGACCTCGTCGCCGCGCCAGGAGTCGAACAGCTGGAACGTCGCGGCCAGGAACTCCTTGGCCCGCAGGTAGCGCTTGTCCCGGGGCAGGAACCCGCCGCGGCGGAAGTTCTCCCCGGTGAACTCGTCCCACGAGGTCACCACGTTCCACGCCGCGCGGCCGGCGGAGAGATGGTCCAGGCTGGCGAACTGGCGGGCCACCTCGTACGGCTCGTTGAACGTCGAGTTGATCGTGCCGGCCAGCCCGAGCCGGTCGGTGACCGCGGCCAGCGCGGCCAGCACGGTGAACGTGTCCGGCCGGCCCACCACGTCCAGGTCGTAGATCAGCCCGTTCTGCTCGCGCAGCCGCAGTCCCTCGGCCAGGAACAGGAAGTCGAACTTCGCCCGCTCCGCGGTCCGCGCGAGGTGTGCGAACGACCGGAAGTCGATGTGGCTGCCCGCCGCCGGGTCGCTCCACACCGTGGTGTTGTTGACGCCCGGGAAGTGCGCGGCCAGGTGGATCTGCCTGCGGGTGGTCATCCTCGTCTCCTTCTCCGGTGCGGTGCTCAGGCGGTCGCGTAGCGGTTGGCGGGGCGGGGCAGGCCGAGCAGCCCGCGCAGGGTGTCGGCCTCGTACCCGGTGCGGAACGCGCCCCGGCGCTGCAGCTCGGGCACCAGCCCCCGGGTGATCCCGGGCAGGTCGTGCGCGGTGACCGCCGGCCGCAACCGCACCCCGGACAGCCCGGCGTCGCGCCAGGACAGCACCAGGTCGGCGAGCTCCGCGGGGGTGCCGGTGAACACCAGTGCGTCGGTGAGCAGCTCCGCGCCGGCCAGCTCGTCCAGCCGGTCCTTGCGGGCGGCGGCGGCCGACGCGTCGTCGTCCAGGAACACCAGCACGTCGCCGAACACGTGGACGGTCTCCCCGGCGCGGCCCGCGTCGGCCTGCTCGGCCCGGATCCGGCCGAGGATCGTGCGTGCCTCCCCGACGTCGTGCGGGGTGACGAAGCCGAGATCGGTGGACCGCCCGACCAGCCGGAACGGCACCGGCCGGTGGGCCAGCGCGCTGACGATCGGCTGGCCCTGCGGCGGGCGCGGGGTGATCGAGGGACCGCGAACCGAGAAGTGGCTGCCCTCGAAGTCGATGTAGTGCAGCTTGTCCCGGTCGATGAACCGGCCGGTGGCGGCGTCGCGGATCTCCGCGTCGTCCTCCCAGCTGTCCCAGAGCCGGCGCAGCACCTCGACGTGGTCGGCGGCCTCGTCGAAGAGCTCGACGAGCTGCGCGTTCTCCGGCTGCGACCGGTCGATCCGCTCGACGGTCCGCCGCCCGAACAGCGCCGCCTCGTCGGGACGGCCGGACACCTTGACCCGCACCCCGGCCCGCCCGGCGCTGACGTAGTCCAGGGTGGCGATCGCCTTGGAGATGTGGAACGGCTCGGTGTGCGTGACCACGACGGTCGGCAGCAGCCCGATGTGCGAGGTCAGCGGCGCCACGCGCGCGGCGATCAGCGTCGCGTCCAGCCTGCCGCGGACCTGGTCGGTCCGGTCGTCCGGGCGGAACGGGTGGTCGGACTGCTGGCCCAGCGAGTCCTCGAACGTCACCAGGTCCAGCAGCCCGTGCTCGGCCTCGCGGACCTGCTCGGCCCAGTAACCGGCGGTGAGCAGCTCACCGGGCCGGGCGCCGGGCTCGCGCCAGGACGCCGGATGCCACCCGGTGTCGTTCAGCGCCACACCGAGGTGCACCGTGGGTGTCGTGCCGTCGGGCATGTGCCGCTCCCTGTCCTCGTGCTCAGCCGACCGGCTGGTCCGCCGGTACCCGCACGGGCCCGGAACGCGGTGTGCCCGCGCAACCGGAACCCACTGACTCGTAGAGCCGGATCGCCGTCACGTTCGATGCGGCCGCATGCAGGAACGGCGTCTCACCGCGCCGCTTTATTCCGTACGCCACCGCGTGCACCAGCCGGGTGGCCAGTCCCTGACCCCGGTGGGCGGCGTCCGCGCAGACCGCGCTGATCTCGGTCCAGCCCGGCGTCCACCATCTGCACGCCCGCGATGTCGGCCACGATCCGCCAGCCCACGGGCGGGCGGGACCGGATCGGGTGGCGGTACCGGTCAGCCGCGACACATTGCGGAGGCCGTGCGACAGAGGTCGACATGTCGGCGCTTCCGCAGCAGGGTGACGGGCAGCGCGCGCAGGTGCTCGCCGTCACTCATGAGGGTGACGCTAACACGCTGCCACTCGCACCGTCGACGATTCGAATATTGGTCACATCACTCATGTTTAGACGCCGATGAGCAGCGCCGAGGCTTGACACGGTCGCGCCGTGTCCGCACCGTTGGGTGATGTCCGCACCTGTCGCGCGCGAGCCGCTGTCGGGCTCACGCCCCCCGGTGGAGCGACCGTCTGGCTCACCGGGCTGCCCAGCGCCGGCAAGTCCACGATCGCCCACGGCTGCGCCTCCCGGCTGCGCGCCGACGGCCACCTGGTGGAGGTGCTCGACGGCGATGCGGTCCGACCGCACCTGGCCGTCGGGCGGGGCTTCTCGCGGGAGGATCGCGCGATCAACATCCGGCGCATCGGCTGGGTGGCGGAGCTGCTCGCCCGTAACGGCGTGCTCGTCCTCGTCTCGGCCATCGCACCGTTCCGCGACGTGCGTGACGAGGTCCGGGCGGCGCACCGGGAGAACGACACGGCGTACCTCGAGGTGTACGTGAGCACACCGGCCGAGGTCGCCGCGGAGCGCGACGTGAAGGGCCTCTACGCCCGGCAACGCGCCGGTGAGATCACCGGCCTGACCGGGGTGGACGACCCGTACGAGCCCCCGCTGGAGCCGGACCTGGTGGTGCCCGCCCACGAGCAGCGGTCGACCGAGTCGGTCGCGCTGCTCGTCGAGCACCTGACCGGGCGCGGGCTCCTGGGCGAGGACCCCGCACCGTCGTCCGAGCCTCGGCGGCAGCACCGGATCTACCGGTGAGCACCGGAGCGGACACCCGCGGCGCGCTCGCCCGTGAACGGCGCGAGTCCCACGCCCAGCAGCTGCACGCGCTGGAGTCCGAGGCCGTGCACATCTTCCGCGAGGCCCACGGCGAGTTCGACGGCCGGTGATCCTGTTCTCCGGCGGCAAGGACTCCACCGTGCTCCTGCACCTGGCGCGCAACGCCTTCTGGCCGGCTCCGGTGCCCTTCCCGCTGCTGCACGTGGACACCGGCCACAACTTCGGAGAGGTCATCGAGTTCCGCGACCGGGTGGTGGCCGACCTGGATCTCGCCCTCGAGGTGGCCCCTGTGCAGGACTACATCGACGACGGCCGGCTCCGGGAGGAACCCGACGGCACCCGCAACCAGCTGCAGATCCGGCCGTTGCTGGACGCGCTGGCTGAGCACCGGCACGACGCGGTGTTCGGGGGCGGCCGCCGGGACGAGGAGCGCGCCCGGGCCAAGGAACGCATCTTCAGCCTTCGCTCGGCGACCGGCCAGTGGGAACCTAGCCGGCAGCGCCCCGAGCTGTGGAATCTCTACAACGGGCGGCACCGGCCCGACGAGCAGGTCCGGGTGTTCCCGCTGTCCAACTGGACCGAGCTGGACGTGTGGCGCTACATCGACCGGGAGCGCATCGAGCTGCCGTCGATCTACTACGCGCACACCCGCGAGGTGTTCCCCCGCGACGGCATGTGGCTCGCCACCGGCCCGTGGGGCGGTCCGCGCAACGGTGAGCGGGTGCGCGCCCTGACCGTGCGGTACCGGACGGTCGGCGACGGCTCGTGCACCGGGGCCGTGGAGTCGACGGCCACCACCAACGCGGAGGTGCTGGACGAGGTGCGCACCAGCCGGCTCACCGAACGCGGCGCGACCCGGGCGGACGACCGCGCGTCGGAGGCCGCCATGGAGGACCGCAAGCGGCAGGGGGTACTTCTGATGGCTGCGGCTGGCCACCGCGGGCAGCGTCGACGACGGCAAGTCGACCCTCGTCGGCCGGCTGCTGTACGACACGAAGTCCGTGCTCGCCGACCAGCTGGAGGCCATGGAGCGCTCCGCGCGGTCGGTCGACGGCTCGCCCGATCTGTCCTTCCTCGTCGACGGGCTGCGCTCGGAGCGGGAGCAGGGCATCACCATCGACGTCGCCTACCGCTACTTCGCCACCCCGACCCGCTCGTTCATTCTCGCCGACACCCCCGGACACGTCGAGTACACCCGCAACACGGTCACCGGAGCGTCGACCGCGCGGCTCGGCGTCCTGCTCATCGACGCCCGCAACGGCCTCGTCGAACAGACCCGGCGGCACAGCGTCGTGCTCGCGCTGCTGCGGGTGCCGCACGTCGTGCTGGCCGTCAACAAGATCGACCTGGTCGATTTCGACCGCGGCGTGTTCGACCGGATCGCCACCGAGTTCACCCGACTCACCAGCGCGCTCGGCTATTCGGAGGGCGCGGTGCGCTGCGTTCCCGTCTCGGCCAAGTGGGGCGACAACGTGGTGACCCGGTCGGAACGCACCCCCTGGTACGACGGCCCCACGCTGCTGGAACACCTCGAGTCGGTGCCCTCGGCCCCCGATCCCACCGGCGTCGGCTTCCGGTTCCCGGTGCAGGCGGTGATCACCGCCGACAGCGCACGGTCCCCCGCCTATCGCGGTTACGCCGGTCTGGTCGCCGCCGGCGTGGTGCGGGTCGGTGACGACGTCGTGGTGCTTCCCGACGGCGGTCGCACCACGGTCGCCGGCATCGACACCTTCGACGGGCCGCTCGACCAGGCGGCCGCCGGCGACAGCGTGGTGCTGCGGTTGGGCCAGCACGCCGAGCTCGGCCGGGGCGCACTGATCGCCGCTCCCGAGCGGGCGCCCACGCCTCGGCACACGATCGAGGCGACGGTCGCCTGGCTGCACGACACACCCCTCCGGGCGGACACGGAACTGCTGGTCAGACACGGCACGCGAACCACACCGGGTTCGGTGACCTCGGTGACCCACCGGCTGGACACCCAGACACTGGCACTCGAGCAGGACCCCGGCGACCTACGCATCAACGACATCGGGCAGATCACCCTGAGAGTCGACGACCCGCTGCCCGTGGACGACTACGACACCGTCGCCCCGACCGGGTCCTTCCTGCTCATCGAGCCCGAGTCCGGTGACACGCTGGCCACCGGTCTGGTGGGCCGACCCCTGGTGACCAGTCCCCTCCCCACCGGCGCCGGCTCGTGAGCTCGCGGGTGGCGGCGGGTCAGTGCCGCCACACGTCCAGGTCCCAGCCCGTCCGGTACTCCACCCGGTCGACCTCGGCGGCGAACCGGGGCAGCAGCGAGGCCCGCTCGGCGTCGGTGGGCCGGGAGGTGCGCGCCGAGACGTCCGACCGGACGTGCCGGCGCGGCACCTCGGACACCAGTCCGGTGGCCACGCCGAGGAACCGGCACACGCGGTCCGCGACGAAGGCAGGGAAGTCCACCAGCTCGCGGTAGCGCAGCAGCAGGACCCGCTTGCGATCGAAGGTCGCGAGCAGCCGGTCGAGCTGCTCGCCGTAGCGGCCCAGGGCTGCGTAGTGCCAGAAGTGCGCCCAGCCCCGGTCGATCCGCTCGGGCTCGCGCTCCAGCGCGGTCAGGAAGTCGGCCTCCGGCTCTAGACCGGCCTCGCGCAGGTGCGACCAGTTGGAGTGCGCCCGCTCGACCGGATCCCGCAGCACCGCGATCAGCCGCACCTCCGGGAGCAGCTTGTCGATCCGCCGGTGGGCCGACTCGTCGTAGAGGTAGAACACGGTCGACTCGCCGCACAGCGCTCGCGGAGGAGCGGCGTCGAACAGCGCCTCGTACTGGTCGCGGCGCCAGATGTGCTCCCGCCAGGTCTCCGCGTCACCGGGCCCGCCGCCGCCGTGCGGTGGCGGGCCGTCGGTGAGGAAGAACTTCGGTTCCTTGGGTTCGCAGAGGAACAGCCGAGGGTGCCGCGCCAGCGCCGCGTGCAGCGCGGAGGTGCCACATTTGGGCGCCCCGACGAGCAGGAAGTCCGGTAGCCGAGGCGACATGACCGTCAACCCACCGCCACGTCGGACCGCGCCCCCGCCGAGACCGGCGGACGCAGCAGCTCGGTGCGCAGCTCGTGCGCACCGTCGGCACGGGTGCCCTCGTAGTACAGCCGGTGACCGCCGTCGGGCAGCGCGACCACCGCGAGGTAGCGCAAGCCGTGCCCGGGGTGGGGCGACTCGGCCACCGGAGCGTTGCCCTGCGCGACGAAGACGCCCTGCTCGGTGGCGTAGGCCAGCCCGGTGCGCTCCTCCCAGTTCTCCCCCGCGGTGGCGCGGCCGTCGTAGGTCGCCGCCCACCGGCCGTCCACCTCGAACACCGCCGTGACCCGCACACCCCGGGCGTCCCATCGGCCCTCCCGGGGTGCGAGCGCCCGGCCGCGGTGCTCCCAGGACAACCCGTCCGCGCTGGTGTGGTACTCGGTGGTCATCCGGTCCTCGTGGCCCGGGAGCTCTAGCGGGTGCACCGACGCCCAGAGGTGCCAGCGGCCGCCGTCGTGCACGATCACCGGATCCTTCACCGCCCGGTCCGCACTGCCCGGCAGCACGGTCCGCCGCTCCGCGTGCGCCAGGCCCTCGACCGTGTCGGCCTCGAGCACGTCGACCCACCAGTGCTTGCTGTTCGGGGCGGCGCAACTGACGTAGAGCCGCCAGCGCCCGGCCGGCGTGGGCACCAGGGCCGGCCGCTCGAGCGACTCCGCACCGAACCGGTCCTTGGTCACCTCCACCGCGGTGTCGAACCGCACCCCGTCGGTGGATCGGGCCACCACGACGGCCAGGCCCCGGCCCTCGCCGATGGGCGCGCGCACCCGGTAGGCCAGGTGGTACGCACCGTCGGCCCACACGGCGCTCGGCGCGCCCGCCCAGTTGCCGGCACCCTCGCCCGGCGGCTCGACGGCCACCGCGGCGTCGGTCCAGCGGGGGATGGGGAGCAGGGGTGCGGCAGAGCTCACGGGTTCCTCCCTGGCGGCGGATCGCATGTGGGACACGGCGGGACTCGGTGGGCGCTCCGGGTCGGCCGCGACCGCGGCCCGCGCGGCGGGCGGGTCACCGGGCGCGACCGGGTCACCCGGCCCCGGGGGCCGCAACGAACGGGACCTACCGACAGCACTCGTCGAAGGCCTGGGCGCGCCGGCCCGGCCAGAACGGCTCGAGCAGCACGCGCGTCATCCCTGCATCATCCATCGGGCGGGGCCGCCGGACAAGTTCCACATCCGCCGATTGTTGAGTACTTCACTCCACAAAGCGCACCCCGGCCACCGGCGGACAACTCCCTGAGCAGGCGTTTCAACCGTGGTGGCCGAGCAGTGCGGAACCTCGAATAACCTCGTCCGGGACGATGGACAATCTCGCCGGGGCGAGTCGGGAGGACGCGGACGTGTGGGGCAAGCGACGCGACATGATCGTGCACGAGGTCGAGCCGTTCAACTCCGAGCCACCACGCCGGGCGCTGGCGGGGCAGCTGCTCACCCCGGTGGACACCTTCTACACCCGCAACCACGCCCCGGTGCCGGAGCTGGACCCGGCGGACTGGACCCTGCGGGTGGACGGTCTGGTGGAACGGCCGGCCACGTTCTCGCTGGAGGGGCTGCGGCAGCGGTTCGCCGAGCACTCCGAGGTGGCCGTGCTGCAGTGCGCCGGGAACCGCCGGGCCGAGCTGCTGCGGGTGGCCGACATCCCGGGCGAGGCGCCGTGGGGGCCGGCGGCCACCGCGAACGCCCGGTGGAGCGGGGTGCGACTGTCCGACGTGCTGCGGGACGTGGGGTTGCTGCCGGAGGCGACCCACGTGGAGTTCGTCGGCGCGGACGTCAGCACCGACGCGGCCCCGCCGGAGTCCTTCGGCGGCTCGATCCCCCGCCGGAAGGCACTGGCCGGCGAGGTGCTGCTGTCCTGGGCGATGAACGACGAGCCGCTGGCCCCGGTGCACGGCGCGCCGGTGCGGGTGGTCGTGCCGGGCTACATCGGGGCGCGCAGCGTCAAGTGGGTGACCCGGATCACCGCTCTCGCGCACTCCTCGCACAACTTCTTCCAGGCCCGGACCTACCGGATGCTGCCTCCGCAGGCACCGGCCTCGGACGCCCAGCTCGGCAGCGGTTTCGAGCTGGGCGTGATCGCCATCAACGCCGACTTCCTGGAGCCGGACGACGGGGCCCGGGTGGTCCCGGGACCGGTGTCGGTGACCGGCTACGCGTTCGCCGGCGGGGACCGCACGATCGTCCGGGTCGACGTGTCCGTCGACGGTGGCCGCTCCTGGTGGCAGGCCGACCTGGGTGAGCAGCTCAGCCAGTGGTCCTGGCGGCACTGGAGCACCACGGTGGACGTGCCGGAGGGCAGCGTGCGGGTGGTGGCCCGGGCGTGGGACAGCTCCGCCGCCGTGCAACCCGAGTCGGCCGAGGGGGCCTGGAACCCCAAGGGCTACGCGAACAACTCCTGGGCCCGGATCACCCTGCACGGGGTGCCCGAGCCGGGGCGGAGTTAATGACCGAAGTTGGCACTCGCCGCACCACGTCCACGTGGGGCACGCGAGCGACCTGACATGCCCGAAACCGCCTAAGGACCCACCATGACCGTCGCACCGGACCGCACCGACCTCGACGTCCGCCCCGTGGCCGGCCACATCGGAGCCGAGATCATCGGCGTGACCTGGCCCGTCCGCTCCTTCCCGATACCGGCGCACGCATCACCGAGGCCCTGCACCGGCACAAAGTGATCTTCTTCCGCGACCAGGAGCTGACCCACCGCGGTCTGAGCGTGCACTGTTCGTGAACCCGGGCTTCACCAGCCACATCGTCGACGTCGAGCCCCGCGAGAGCCGCGCGGTCCTGGACCTGCTCCACGCCGAGATCACCCGACCCGAGTACACCGTCCGGTTCCGGTGGCAGCCCGGCAGCGTGGCCGTCTGGGACGACCGGGCCACCGCCCACCTCGCACCCACCGACCTCGACCACCTCGACGTCCGCCGGACCCCGCACCGGGTGACGTTCATCGGAGACCGCCCGCCTCGAGCTCGGCCTCGACGCACCCGGTGGGGGCCGGTCCGCCCGTGGGCGGCGGCGGACCGCGCTCGCCGAGGTCGAGCTGGCCGGCCGGGAACGCGCCTGGCCGGCCAGCTCTCCGGTGGAGAAGCCCAACGCGTCGCGCTGGCCAGGGCGCTCGTCCGCGAGCCCGCGCTGTTGCTGGCCGACGAGCCCTTCGGCCTGGCGCACCGCGGAACTCTTGTCGAGGCGCTGGGGGTGATCCGCTGAGCGGCCCCGGCCCCCGCGCCGACGGTGCCCGAGGAACTCAAGTCGAAATGCGCAAACGGGGCGTCGAGCTGGCGCAAGGGCGAGGTCAAGTACCAGCGGGACCTGATCATTGAATGGGGCCGGTCCGCACCGTACAACGTGGCACTCGGCCTCGACGGTGGTGCGCGGATTCCCGACGACGTCCTGCCGCCCGGCCAGTACTCGTCCGCACCAGTGATCGTCAAATGCGGTATCGGAGCGCGGCTGGTGCCCGGCGACGACGGGGTGCGGGTCGACCATCCCGAATGGATGGTGCGGGAATTCACCCCGTCCGACCTGGTCCAGTGGTCATGGTCGGTGGCGGGGAAGAAGACCGGGGTTCACTCGCTCCGGCTGGAAATCCAACCGGCGGTTCTGGTGGGCGACGGCTACGGAATACCGGTGGGTTCACCACAGGTATCCATATTCGTGACAAAGTCGGGCGTCGTCACCACAGGTCTCATGCAGACCATCCACGCGTGGTACGACGAGGACTGGCCATGGTTCTGGGCCATGGTGCTGGCAATCTTCGGCGCCCTGACGATCCTGACGACCAAAGTTCGGGGAATCCTCAAAGGCAAGGCTTCTAACGCCGACGCGGGCGGTCGGGACGAGGCCGCCGACCTCCCACGCTGACGGCATAGGCCCCCACCCGACGGGGCGGTCACGGAGGCTGTCGGGGCGGGTCGGTGGTCTCCGCGTGGGTGATCAGCGAGGCGGGCCAGTCGGTGTGCCAGCCGGCGAACGTCGCCAGGGTGGCGATCGCGGTCGCCAGCTCGGCGGTCACCTGTTCCCCGGCGCCGGTGACGATCAGCTCGCCGCCGTGGCCGCGCAGCTGGGTTCGGGCCCAGGCCAGCGCTCGGGCCAGGCTCGGATCA
>DASXJJ010000240.1:0-21493 GCA_036497465.1 Pseudonocardia sp.
GTTCAACGCGGGCTTCCGGCTCAACGCCAGCCGGGGCGGCTACTACAGCGAGGGCCGGACCGTGGTCCCGCTGCGCGACGGGGCGGCCAGCCTGGTGCTGCACGACGACGGCACCGCCACCGTCGGAGCCTGGAACCGCGACGTCCGGATGGACCACGACGTGGCGAGCGTGCGGCAGAACCTCGCGTTGCTCGTCGACGGTGGCGCCGTGGCCCCCACCTGCGCCAGCGGCGGCACCGCGGAGTGGGGCAGCACGATCGGCCAGGTCGCGTTCATCCACCGCTCCGGCTTCGGGGTCACCGCCGACGGCTCCGAGGTCTACGTGGGCGGCCCGGCGCTGTCGGTGTGCACCCTCGGCCGCCTTCTGACCCAGGCCGGCGTGGTGCGCGGCATGGAGCTGGACATCAACCCGGCGTGGGTGTCGGGCGCCTACTTCCACCGGTCACCCTCGGGCCGACCGCACGGCTTCCGACTGTTCCCCGGCGAGCAGGTCGCTCCGGAGCACTACTTCTCGCCGTCCAGCCGGGACTGGTTCGGCTGGTACGCGCGCCCTCCGGCTCGGCCGGCGAAGTGACTCCGGGTAGTCGAAACGGGGTATGTCGTCACTGGTCGTGTCAGCCTTCCGCGTGATCCACCGTCCGTCCGCATGCCCTCCGTTGTCCACACATGTGGATAACTCCCGTCACACCTGTATCTATAGAGTGGCAGGCGTGAGCCTTACGCCGATCTACGACGAGCTGCGCGAGCACCGGTTCACCGAGGGCGCTGGCGGCGCTCCGGGCGCGCGTCGGCCCGTGCCACGACTGATCCCCGCTCAGGGCGGCGCGGCCAGCGTCGAGCAGTTGGCCGGCCGGCGCGGCCTCGGCGGCCGCCACCGGCGCCCCTCGGGCTGACCCGGCTCCCGGTACTCGGCCCCCGGTACTCGGCCCCGGCCCGCGGACCCGGCCCCGGACCGGCCTCCGGATCGCGGACACCGAACGATCCCGGCCCGCCGGACCGCGGCGCCGGTCCCAACGCCATCGAGCAACGCCGTCGAGCAACGCCGTCGAGCAACGCCGTCGAGGGGCCGGCAGGTGTCAGCGGTTGAACTGCTCGGTCGGGGCGTCGTCGTCGTCCCGCCCGTGCCGCCCACCCCGCGACCCCGAACCGCCCGAACCGTTGCCCGACCCGCCCGTGCGCTCCTCGCGCGCCTCCCGGATCGCCTTCTGCGCCGACTCCGGCAACGTGTGCATCATCTCGTCCACCCGCTGCTCCCGACGACCCACCGCCGCCCGCTCCGGCAACCCCGACGACGCCTCGATCTGCGGCTTCAACGGCGGCAACCCCGCCAGATCCCCCGCCTCCTCCATCTCCCGCGCCGCCTGCTCGGTGTCCTTCTCCTCCGACATCCCGATCGGCCCCTGCCGCCGACCGTTCAAGAACTGCGACACCACCGGCTCCTCCGACGTCAACAACACCTCCCGGGGACCGAACATCGCCAAATGCTTCCGATACAACAAACCAATGTTGTCCGGCACCGTCTGCGCCGTATTGATGTCATGCGTCACGATCAGGAACGTCGAATCCGTCTGCGCATTCAAATCAATGATCAACTGATTCAGGTACGCTGTACGCACCGGATCCAACCCCGAGTCCGGCTCATCGAACAAAATGATCTCCGGATCCAGCACCAACGCCCGCGCCAACCCCGCACGCTTGCGCATCCCACCCGAGATCTCCCCCGGCAACTTCCCCTCGTCCCCGGCCAGACCCACCATGTCCATCTTCTCCATGACAATGTCACGGATCTCCGGCTCTTTCTTCTTCGTGTGCTCCCGCAACGGGAACGCGATGTTGTCGAACAAGTTCATCGACCCGAACAACTCACCGTCCTGGAACAACACCCCGAACAACTTCCGGATCTCGTACAACCGCGTCTCGTTCGTCCGCACCAGATCCGTGTCATGAATGACGATCGAACCCTTCTCCGGCTTCAACAACCCGATCAGACACTTCAGGAACACCGACTTACCCGTCCCCGACGGACCCAGCAACACCGACACCTCACCCGGCGGCAGCGTCAACGTCACATCCGACCAGATATTCGACCGCCCGAACGACTTCGACAAACCCTCGACCCGGACCTCGACCCCAGCACTCACGGACGTCCTCCTCGCGCGACGCGCCCGAGGGCACGAGCTCACCCGGGTCGGCGTCTCGGGCCGGCCGACCACTGTGATCGGGAGCATAGCAACCGCCATCCGGAGGACGAGGGCGTGCCACTGCGGTACGTGACAGCGTTTTCGCTGACCGTGACCGGCAGGTCACCGGGCGGGCCGGCAGCTCACCCGAGGGGGCTCACCGGGCAGGTCGGCGGGCCGGGCGGGACGGCGGCGGGACCACCGGCCCGATGTCGCCGTCCCGAGCCTCGTCGAGGTCGACCATCACCGGGGCGTGGTCGCTGGGCCCGGAGCCCTTCCGCGCCTGCCGGTCGACCCAGGCCGCCGCCACCCGCGCGGCCACCGGGGCGGCGGCCAGCACCAGGTCGATGCGCATCCCCAGGTCCTGGTGGAAGCGCCCCGCCCGGTAATCCCAGTAGGTGAAGACCCGCTCGTCCGGCCACCGGTCGCGCAGCACGTCGTGCAGGCCCAGCTCCAGCAGCCCGGCCAGCGCGGCCCGCTCCTCCGGGGTGACGTGCGTGGCGCCGACGAACTGCGCCGGGTCCCACACGTCGGCGTCGGTCGGCGCGATGTTCATGTCGCCGCACACCACGGCCCGCTCACCGGCGGCGGCCACCTGCGCCCGCAGGGCGGCCAGCCAGCTCAGCTTGTACCGGTAGTGCGGGTCGTCCGGGGCGCGGCCGTTCGGCACGTACACCGAGGTCACCCGCGTTCCGCCGCAGGTGGCGGTGACCGCGCGGGCCTCCGGCTCCGGGAACCCCGGCTCGTCGGGCAGCCCTCGGGTCACGTCGTCCAGCCCGACCCGGGACAGCAGCGCCACGCCGTTCCACCGGCCCTCGCCGTGGTGGGCGTACCGGTAGCCCCGGGTGGCCAGCTCGCCGTCCAGCAGCTCGGCGAACGCGTCGTCGTCCAGCTTCGTCTCCTGCAGGCACACCACGTCCGGGGCGCGCTGGTCCAGCCAGGGCAGCAACCGGGGCAGCCGGGAGCGCACCGAGTTGACGTTCCAGGTGGCGATCCGCACGTCAGCTCCCGCCCGTCGCGCCCGGGCCCGCGGTGCCGGTGAGCGAGGGCTCCGCCGCACCGGCCGAGCACGCCAGCGCCACCCGGCCGGCCGCGTCCGCCGGCTCCGACCAGGCCAGCAGCGGCCGGTGGGCGAAGGCAGGGCGGGTCAGCCGGTACGCGAACTCGGTCACCCGCGCGGCGGCGTGCCGGCGTGGCACCTCCAGTGCCAGCAGTGCCAGCAGCGGCCCGTGCACCACCAGCCCCGGGTAGCCCTCGACCCCGGTCGCGTAGGGGTGGTCGTAGTGGATCCGGTGCGCGTTGTAGGTCAGCGCGCTGAACCGGAACAGCAGCGTCTCGTCCGGGGTGAGCGTGACCCGGTGCTCCCCCGGCGGCGGCCCCTCCGGTCGCTCCGGGGTGTCCGGGGCGGCCGCCCGGGCCGGGGCCGCCGTGCCCGGCTCCGGGTCGGGCTGGCTCCGGTAGACGATGTCCTGCTCCTCGGTCGCGGCCTCGACCCCGGCCACGGTGAACGCGGTCCGCACGGTCACGAACGCCATCTCGCCGCTGCGCCCGCTCGTCACCCGGGTCGAGGTGATCTCCGAGCGGCAGCCGACCGGGGTGTCCACCGGCAGCGGGCGCCGCTCGGTCCACCGGGCGCCGGCGAACATCCGGCGGCGGTGCGGGAGCGGGGGCAGGAAGTGCCCGGCCGCCGGGTGCCCGTCGGCGCCCAGCGCGGACTGCGCCGGGTGTGGCAGGAAGCCGAGCCAGTGCCACATCGGCGGCACCACGGGGTCACCGGCCGCGAGCGGGTCGGGCTGGTCGAGCAGGTCGGCGAACGCGCCGACCGACCAACCGGTCACCCGGTCGGTCCACTCCGCCGGCCCCGGCGCCCACCCCTCCAGGTGATCGGCCAGCCCGCTCATCGCAGCACCCCGCACACGCTCGTCCCGCACACGCCGTCGGACGGTAGCCGATCGCCGCGGCGGCCCGCGTACCGTCACCCCGCGACCACCTGAAGGGAACCGATGGACACGCGCATCGTGCTGACCGGGGGCGGGTTCTCCTCCGACCCGGACTCGCCACTGGACGACTACGTGCTGGGCCTGGCCGGCGGGCCGGAGGCGCACGTGTGCTTCCTGCCGACCGCGAGCGGGGACGCCGACGACTACATCGAGCGGTTCCACACCGCGCTGGACCGGCGCTGCCGCACCTCGGTGCTGCGGCTGTTCGACCGCGACGACACCGACCCCCGATCCGCGCTGCTCACCTCCGACGTGATCTACGTCGGCGGCGGCAACACCGCGAACATGCTGGCCGTCTGGCGGGTGCACGGGGTGGACCGGCTGCTCGCCGAGGCCTACCGCGCCGGGGTGCTGCTGTGCGGGATCAGCGCCGGGATGCTCTGCTGGTTCGAGTCCTGCCTGACCGACTCCTTCGGCCCGGTGCGCCCGCTCGCGGACGGCCTCGGGCTGCTGCCCGGCAGCGCGTGCCCGCACTACGACAGCGAGCCGCAGCGGCGGCCGCGCTACCACCAGGCGATCACCTCCGGCGCGCTGCCCTCCGGGTGGGCACTGGACGACGGTGCGGCGGCCCTGCTGGTGAACGGCGAGCTGGCCGAGGCGGTCGCGGTGCGCCGGGACGCCCACCTGTACGCGGTGGGGCTGGGACGGGACGGCAGGTCGGTGGTGGAGACGCCGGTACCGACCCGGCTGATCGTCGACTGAACCGCCGACCGGCGCCCTGACCGGGCCGTCATGCCCGGTCAGCGCACCCGTGGGCACCCGGTGAAAACCGGTCGCGCCCCCGGGGCGGGGGCCGTACCGTTCCCGACATGGACCGCTGAGCCTGACCGAGCCCGCCCGCCGGCACGGCGCGCGTCGCCGCCGCGCCCCCGTACGTCAGGAGGTCCCTGTGCCCACCACCCAACCCGAGAACCGGTCACTGGCCGACGCGGTGCGTCGCGCACTGGCCGAGGAACACGGTGCCGCCGCCGACCCGCTCCCGGGCCGTCCGATGACCGGCGCCGAGGCCGACCGGCCCGACGGCAAGCCCGCCCCGGGTCGTTCGTCCGGGCCGCTGCGCGCCCAGCGCGCCGCCCCGTGCCGCGCCCCGCGCAGGCGCGGCGGCTGACGCCACCGGCGACCGCCGGGCACGGCCGTCCCGCGTCACCGGCGACCGGCCGGGTCCGGCCGTCCCCGCGTCAACGGGAGGTCGGTGCCCGCCGTCGCACGCGCGCCGGGTCGACCCCTGGGTACCCCGCGTCGACGGGGCCGCTCAGCCGAGCCGGGTGGCGTCCCGCACGGGGCGCCACCCGGTGCCGGCTACTTCCTCGGCGTCCAGGGGCGGAATCCGGCGGCGACCGCGTCCTCGTCGGTGCGGAACCACACCTCGGCGCGGGTGCGCCCGAAGTAGGGCGATCGCGGCCCGTGGCTGCGCATCGACCCGGTGTTCCCCTTCACCACGAAGTCCGGGGCCGGGGCCGACCCGTCCGGCAGCGGCAGTACCGAACCCGGGTACGGCCCGGGGCTCGCCTCCGGCCCCTCGGCCTCGCCGTACGCCACCGGACCGTCCATCTCGGGACCGTCCTCGGCGGCGTCCTCGGCGGCGTCCTCGGCAGTGGCCGGAACCCCGTCCGCGAGGTCCAGCGAGGGCTGTGGGGCCGGGGCCTCGGGCTCGGTGAGCTGGGCGGTGTCCGGTTCGGCCACCAGGACCGGGTCCTCACCGGCCGGGGCCACGACCCGCACCACGGCCTCGGGCTCGACCACCGACTCGGGCTCGACCAGCCGCGCGACCTCGGGCTCGGGGTCGGCCTCGACCAGCCGAGCACCCACCGGAACGGGCTCGGGAACCCGTCCGGGCACCGCCTCCGGCACCGCCTCGGGGACTGCCTCGGGCTCCGCCGACCAGGACCGCCCGCCGGACGGCCACGCCCGGACGACCCGGGTCACCAGGAACCCGATCACCGCAACCAGCAGGATCACGGTCAGCCGCCACTTGCCGGCCAGGGACTTGACCATCGCGTTCTCCTCGCTCGCGTCGGGTATTTGTACCGCTACCCTCCGCCACCGCCGCGGACGCCCCCTCCCGGCGCGGCGGACCGCCCGGCATCCGGCGGGGTCCTCGACGATCGGGCATGATCCGCACCATGGGCGAACGGGCCACTCCCTTCAGCATGCATCCGGTCCCGCTCGTGGTACCCGAACGCGGCCGGCCCCGGCTGGTGCCCGACCGGCCGGACGGCTCGACGACGGACGCCGTGGTCGTCGGCGGCGGGATAGCCGGCTACTCGGCGGCCGTGGTGCTCGCCGAGCGGGGCGTCCGGGTCACCCTGCTCGAGGCGGCCGACACCGTCGGCGGACGGCTCGGCGCATGGCCGCACCGGCTGCCGGACGGGACCGAGCAGGTGGTGGAGCACGGCTTCCACGCGTTCTTCCGGCAGTACTACACCTGGCGGTCGGTGCTCCGCCGGATCGACCCGGAGCTGCGGTTCCTGCACCCGGTGGGCGGCTACCCGGTGATCAGCAGGCAGTGGCCGGACGAGGACCTCACCGGGCTGCCCGCCGCGCCGCCGCTGAGCCTGCTCGCGCTGTTCGCCCGGTCGCCGAGCCTGGGGCTGCGCGACATCACCGGCGCGGACCGGATGCTCGCTCTGGAGCTGCTGGGCTACCACGCCGAGCGCACCACCGCGCGGCTCGACGACGTGCCCGCCGGGGAGTTCCTGGACCGGCTGCGGCTGTCCGAGCGGGCCCGGTCGATGCTGTTCGAGGCGTTCGCCCGGTCGTTCTTCTGCAGCCCCGACTCGATGTCGGCCGCCGAGCTGGTGGCCATGTTCCACTTCTACTTCCTGGGCAACCCCGAGGGCCTGGCCTTCGACGCCCCGCGCACCGACTACCGGCAGAGCATCTGGGAGCCGCTGACCGCCTACCTGCGGCGGCACGGCGCGCGGGTGCGCACCGGCTGCCCGGCCTGGACGCTCGCCCCCGCGCCGGACCACCGGTGGCTGCTGCAGCTCGACGGGGAGACCGTCACCGCCCGGCACGTGGTGCTCGCGCTCGACCCCGCCGGCCTGCGGCTGCTGCTGGCCCGCTCGGACCACCTGCGCGAGGTCGCCCCGGTGCTGGCCGGGCAGATCGAGGAGGTGCGGGTCGCCGAGCCGTTCGCGGTGAGCCGGCTGTGGCTGGACAGGGACGTCTCCGCCGAGCGGGCGGTGTTCACCGCGGTGACCAGGGAACCCACGCTCGACTCGGTGACCTGCTACCACCGGCTGGAGGACCCGTCGCGGGAGTGGGCGGCGCGCACCGGCGGCTCGGTGCTGGAGCTGCACTCCTACTCGTGCGGAGAGCCCACGGCCGAGGCCGCCGCCGAGCGGATGCGCGCGGAGCTGGCCGCGTTGTGGCCGGAGACCCGCGCGGCGGGCGTGCTGCACCGGGCCGACCGGCTCGAGGCCACCGCGCCGGCCTTCCCGGTCGGGTCGGCCGGGCGGCGGCCGTCGGTGCGCACCGACGCGCGCGGGGTGCGGGTGGCCGGCGACTTCGTCGAGCTGCCCTACTGCGCCGGGCTGATGGAGCGCTCGGCGATGTCCGGGGTGCTGGCCGCCAATGATGTGCTGACCGAGGAGGGCGCGGCCGCCGAGCCGGTCACCGGGGTGCCGCAGCGCGGCCTGCTCGCCGGCTGGACGCCGTTCACCCGCCGTTCGGCACGCCGGTCCGCCCGAGCGGCCCGGCCGCCAGGAGCTTGACGTGCAGGGTGGCCAGCACCGCGTTGGCGCTGTTGCGCATGCCCAGCGTGTTGGGGTGCACCGGGGCGGCGGGTGCGGTCGGCACCAGGCCCTCCACCCACTTCGTGCCGGGTAGCTTGCAGATGTCGTGGCCGATGCTCGGGGTGTAGGTGTCCACGAACCGGGCGCCGGCGTCCCTGGCCTCGCGGGCGAGCATGGCGTTGAGCCCCTGCTCGACCTGGCGCAGGTAGGCCACGTCCTTCGGGGAGAACGGCACGACCGGGTAACACCCCGAGCCCGAGTCGGGCAGGATCGTCGGGTAGCCCACGACCAGCACCGTCGCGTCCGGCGCGCGATCGGCGACGGCCCGCAGGGCGCCCGCCACCTTCGGGCCGGCGGCCGCGATCCGGGCGGCGAGCTCGTCCGAGCCGGACCGGTTGTAGTAGTCGCGGCAGGCCGAGCCCAGCGGGCGCGGGGCCGACTTCTTGGCGCACTCCTCGATGATCTTGGCGAACCCGATGTCGTTGCCGCCGATCCCGAGGCTGACCAGCTGGGTCCGCTCGGTCAGCGCGTTCAGCTGCGGCGGGTTGCTGCCCCCGGTCACCGCCTGCGGCGCGGTCAGGTCCTGGGTGGTGGCCCCGCTGCAGCTGACGTCGCGGAACGTCGGCGCGCGCAGCGCGGTGTTCACCAGCGACGGGTAGTTGTGGTCCGAGCGCAGGCAGCCGGAGGGCGTGCCGTGCTGGGCGGGGATCAGCGGGCCCGCGGTGTAGGAGTCGCCCAGTGCCACGTACTCCGAGGCCGGGTCGCCCGCCGGTGCGGCCATCGCCCGGCCGGGCAGCAGCGTGGTCGTAACCAGGCACGCGCCCAGCGCCGCCAGGGCTGCCGTGCCGACCCGTGTCGCGCGCCGTCTCCGCATCGTCCGCACGGCCACCCCTCCCCGGAACGATCATTCCCAGTGCGACGCGGAGCGTAACCGAGCGTGTTCGTCCCGCCTACCTCGGCCCCGTAAAACGCCCGGACCGGGTGGTTGATCTCGACATCACGCACCGTCACTCCATTCACCTCGTTGGCCCAGTCGACAGGACCGGTCGACGCTGACATGGGGGACGGATGGACCAGCGCCGTTGGGCACTTCTGGGGGTGGCGGCGGCCGTCGTGGGCGGTCTGCTCACCGCCGGCCCGGGAGTCGCCCAGGCCCAGGCCGCGCCGCCGGCGCCGTCACAGGCAGTAACCCTCGGAGCTCCGGCCTTCCTGGACCCGCCGCCGCCGGGGTCGAACGACTGGGGCTGCAAGCCCTCCGGCGAGCACCCGGAACCGGTCGTCCTGGTGCACGGGCTGGGCGCGAACCAGGCCGACAACTGGGGATACCTCGCGCCGCTGCTGCACGACCGCGGCTACTGCGTGTTCTCCCTCACCTACGGCCGCAACCCGCTGGCGCCGCCGCCGCTGACCCAGGTCGGCGGGCTGAAGCCGATGGAGCAGAGCGCGCACGAGCTGGCGGCGTTCGTCGACCGGGTGCGGTCGGCGACGCACGCCGACAAGGTCGACATCGTCGGCCACTCCGAGGGCAGCCTGATGCCCAACTACTACGTCAAGTTCCTGGGCGGGGACCGGCACGTCGACCGCTACGTGGGCATGACGCCGCTCTGGGACGGCACCCGCACCCTGGGGCTGGCCGAGCTCAACCACCTCGCCGTGCAGTACGGCCTCGGCCCGGGCGTCGGCGCCGCGTTCGCGCCGTTCTGCGGCTCCTGCCGGGAGTTCCTGCACGGCTCGCCGTTCCTGCGGAAGATGAGCTCCGACGGCGGCCCCGCGGTGCCCGGCGTGACCTACACGATGATCATGACCAGGCACGACGAGCTGGTCGTGCCCTACACCAGCGGCCGGATGCCCCACCGGGACGGCGCCGAGGTGACCAACATCGTGCTGCAGGACCACTGCCCGAGCGACCTGGCGGAGCACGTGGCCGTGGCGTTCGACCCGGTCACCGCCCAGTACATCGTGAACGCGCTGGACCCGGACCACGCCAAGCCGGTCCGGTGCCAGTCGGTCGCGCCGGAGCACCACAACCGCTGAACGCGCGGGCGCGCGGGCGACCGGCGGGTCGGCCGCGCGCCGGTCAGCCACGGCCGGCGGCTCAGCCGGGCACCGGCTCAGCCGGACGCCGGGTCAGCTGGCCCTGGTGAGCAGCGGCCACAGCCCGTCCGGACCCTCGGCCAGCGCGCGGCGGCCGACCACGGTGTGCCAGTGGGCGTCGCTGCCGTCCTCGTCGCGCCAGGACCACAGCCGGGTGGTGGCCAGGCGCAGGTCGTGCTCCAGGGTGAAGCCGATCGCGCCGTGCACCTGGTGCGCGATCCGGGCCACGGCACTCGCCGCCTCGCCGGTGCGACCCTTGGCCACGGCCACCGCGAACTCGGCGTCCGGACCCTCGAAGTCGCCATCGGAGTTGACCCGGGCGGCCGCGCAGATCCGGGCGGCGGCCATGGCCGAGGCGCGGGCGGCTGCCACCTCCGCCGCGGCCAGCGCGAGCTGCTGCTGCACGGCCTGGAACTTGGCGATCGGCCGGCCGAACTGCACCCGCTCCCCCGCGTAGCGCACCGACGAGGCCAGCGCGCTGCCCGCCGCTCCGGCCAGCAGCAGCGCGCGGGCCAGCGCCGCCCGCCGGGCGAGCAGGTCCCGGGTGCCCGGCGGCGCCACCGCCACGTCGGCCGGAGCCACCTCGGTGTCCAGCCGCACGCCGTCCCGTGGCTCACCCGCCAGGTTCGTGCCCGGGACGATCTCGACGCCGTCCGCCGCCGGGTCGATCGACAGCACCACGTCGGCGCCGTTGGTGCCGGCCGCCAGCACCGCGATCCGGGCGGCGTGCCGGGCCCAGCCCACCCGGGCCAGTGCGCCGGTGACGGTCACCGAGCCGTCCTGGCCGGACCGCACCGTCAGCTCACCGCCGTCGGCCGCGGCGGCCAGCGGACCGGCCGGCACGGCCAGCCCCGCGCGGTCGAGCAGCCACCCGGCCAGCAGGTCGGTCTCGGCCAGCGGCACCGGGGCGGCCGCCTCACCGGCGGTGAGCAGCAGCGCCGCCGCGTCGGCCAGGGTGCCGCCGCTGCCGCCGGCCGACTCGGACAGTGTCAGCCGGGCCAGGCCCAGCTCCTCCAGCGTCTCCCACAGCCGCCCGGGCGGCTGCTCGACCGACTCGGCGGGGTGGTCGGCGCACACCGCCCGCGCGGTGTTCGCCAGTTCCTCGGTCTCGCTCGTCGCATCCAGCGCCGACGTCTCGCTCATCGTAGGCCCAGCCCCCTCGCCACCACGCCCCGCAGGATCTCGTTCGTGCCGCCACGCAGGGTGAAGCCGGGCGCGTGCAGCACCGCGTCGGCCAGCAGCCGGGCGAACCCGGACTCGGCGCCCGGGTCCGGCGGGATGTCCACCAGCACCCGGGCCGCCTCGACCACCTCGTTCTCGTAGCGGGTGCCCAGGTCCTTGACCAGCGCGGCCGGGACGTCGGCCGGCTGTCCCGAGCTGAGCTGCGCGGCGATCCCCAGCGACAGCCTGCGCAGCGTCCACACCCGGGCAACCAGGGCGCCCAGCTCGCGCAGCCCGGCCGGCCCGAGCGCGTCGCCGACCGAGGACAGCTCCCCGACCAGCGCCACCAGCAACGGGAACGTGGACAGGAACCGCTCCGGCCCGCTGCGCTCGAACGCCAGCTCCGAGGTGACCTGGTGCCAGCCCGAGCCGATCTCACCGAGCACCAGCTCGTCCGGCACGAACACGTCGTCCAGCACCACCTCGTTGAAGTGGTGCGCGCCGGTGAGCAGCCGGATCGGGTTGATGTGCACGCCCGGCGAGTCCAGCTCCACGATGAACTGGCTCAGCCCCGCGTGCCGCTTGCCCTCCTCCACCGGCGCGCTCCGGGCCAGCGCGAAGAACGCGTGCGCGTGGTGCGCGCCGGAGGTCCACACCTTGGTGCCGCGCAGCGTCCAGCCACCGTCCACCCGGGTGGCCTTCGTGCGCACCGAGGCGAGGTCGGAGCCGGAGTCCGGCTCGCTCATCCCGATGCCGAAGTAACACTCCCCGGCGGCGATGCGGGGCAGGTAACGCTGCTTCTGGTCCTCGGTGCCGAAGCGCAGGAGCGACGGCCCGATCTGCCGGTCGGCCACCCAGTGCGCGGCCACCGGCGCCCCGGCGGCGAGCAGCTCCTCGGTGACCACGTACCGGTCCAGGGTGCCCTTGCCGTGGCCGCCGTACTCGGTCGGCAGGGTCATCCCCAGCCAGCCCCGGGCACCCAGCTCACGGGTGAAGCGTTCGTCCCAGCCGGACAGCCACACATCGCAGCGCGGCACGAACCGGCCGTCGGCGCGCTCCTTGGCGAGGAACTCGCGGACCTCGGTGCGCAGCTCCTCGGTCTCCGGCGCCAGGCCCACCGAGGGCAGCGCGAGATTCAGCTCGGCGGCGGTACTCACCCCGGCATCCTCGCACGGCGCACCGGCCCCCGCCGGGTACTCGACAGGCCACGAAGGCGGACACCTGGCCGCACCTGCCACCGGGGTCGGCCACCAGGTCACCCACCGGGCCGGCCACCGGGCCGCTCCACACCGTCGCTCCTCAGCCGCCGGAACACCCGCGCGGAATCGGACGTTGTCCCCACAGCTACCACCAGAACGCGAACCGACCACCGGGAGCACACCTGTGGCGTCCGAACCGACCACCTCCGCCGAGCAGCCCGTTGTCGAGTTCGGCCCGGTGCCGGCGGCGAACCGGTTCGGCACCGCGCTGCCCCGGGTGTCGACCGGGCTGCTCGGGCTCGGTGTGCTGCTCATCCTGGCGATGCACGTCCTGCCGCCGTCCAACCAGATCAGCCCGTGGCGCCGGACGATCTCCGAGTACGCGCTGGGCTCGACCGGCTGGGTGTTCGACACGGGCGTGCTGGCACTCGCGGTCGGCTCGCTCGGGGTGCTCGCCGCGCTGGCCCGCGCCCGGGTGGTCAAGCCGCTCGGCGCGGCCGCCGTGCTGATGTTCCTGTGGGCGTTCGGGCTGGTGCTGATCGTGGTGTTCGAGAAGTACAACTACCGCATGGACGGCGGGGTCGGGGCGAGCGGCACCATCCACCGGCTGGCGACGCTCGTCTCGTTCCTCAGCCTGCCCGCCGCCGGGCTGATCGCCGCCGGGGCCGGCGCCGGGCGCCCCGCGTGGCGGCGGGCCGCGGCGTGGACCCGGTGGACGTCGGTCGCGTCCTGGCTGTGCCTGGGCCTGCTGTTCTACGCGATCGGCTACGGCGTGGTGACCCACGAGCGTTGGTGGCAGGTGTTCCCGCTCGGCGGCCTGGAGCGGCTGATCGCGGCCGCCGAGATCGTGCTGCTGTTCGTGCTGGCGCGGTGGGCGCTGCTGGCAGGACGGTCAGCCGCGCTGGCCGACCCGGTCGGCGACCGTCGCGGCGGCACCCCGCTCGTGCAGTGAGCGCAGCGCCCACCGGTACTCGGTGACGAAGCGCTCGTCGTCGACCAGGTCGCCGAACAGGTCGCGGTTGGCCACGAAGTCGAGCCCGTCGAGGCCCTGCTTCGCCGCGTTGCCCATCAGCGCCGCACGCTGCTGGTCCTGCACGTCGATCGGCTCGCCGGCCTCGTCGACCCCCTCCGCGTAGCGCGCCCAGGCAGCCACGGTCAGCACGGCACGGAAGTAGTCGCCGCGCGCCTCGAGCTGGTGGCGCAGCACCGGCAGCAGGAACTTCGGGATCCGGTCGGACGTGCCGAAGCACAGCCGGGCCAGCGTGTCGGCCACCGCCGGGTTGGCGAACCGCTCCAGAGTGGTCTGCCGGTACTCCTTGAGGTCCACCCCCGGCACGGGCAGCAGCGACGGACCGCCCTCCCGCTCCCAGTAGCCCATCAGCAGCTCGACGAACGCCGGGTCGGCCGATGCCTCGTGCGCGTACCGGTAGCCGGCCAGGTAGCCGAGGTAGCACAGCACCTGGTGGCCGGCGTTGAGCATCCGCAGCTTCATCAGCTCGTACGGCGTGACGTCCTCGACGACCTGGACCCCGACCGACTCCCACGGCGGCCGGCCCTGGGTGAAGTGGTCCTCCACCACCCACTGGGTGAACGGCTCGCACACCACCGGCCAGTGGTCCTCGACGCCGAACCGCTCGGCCAGCGTGGCCCGGTCCGAGTCGGCGGTGACCGGGGTGATCCGGTCGACCATCGAGTTCGGGAACGCCACGTGCTCGCGCATCCAGGCGCCCAGCTCGGCGTCCCGCTCGGTCGCGAAGGCAGTGATCATCTTGCGCGCGACGTCGCCGTTGCCCTGCACGTTGTCGCAGCTCATCATCGTGAACGGGACGGCGCCGTCGGCCCGCCGGCGGGCCAGCGCCTCGGTGATCAGTCCGAAGGCGGTGCGCGGGACCGCTCCGGGCTCGAGGTCGGCGCGGATGCCCGGGTCGCGGTCGTCGAACTCCCCGGTCACCGGGTGCACGTGGTAGCCGCCCTCGGTGACGGTCAGCGACACGATGCGGGTGGACGGGTCGACCATCCGCCGCACCACCGCCTCCGGGTCGTCCGGGGCGAACAGGTAGTCCATGATCGAACCGATGACGCGCGGCTCCAGCCGCCCGTCCGGGTGCTTGAGCACCAGCGTGTAGAGGTGATCCTGGGCCCGCAGCGCGTCGCGCATCGCGGTGTCCGAGGGCAGCACCCCCACCCCGCAGATGCCCCAGTCCAGCGCCTCGCCCCCGGCCATCAGCCGGTCCAGGTACATCGCCAGGTGCGCGCGGTGGAACCCGCCGACGCCGAAGTGCACGATGCCGGTCTGCTCCGGCGAACGGGGGTACCCGGGTACCGGCATGGTCTCGGCCAACGAGGCCAGCGTCTCGCCGTTGAGCGCGTGCATCGGCATCCCTCTCCGCGTCGGGGACGGCGGCCGGTCGGCCACCCCGTCCGTAGTCTGCCGCGCCACCCGGCCCCGGCGGCCGACGTGCGCAAATCGGTCCGTGCCGCGCCGCGGGGCGATCAGCCCGGCAGCTGCCCCGGCCCCACGCCGTGCGAAGGCTCCGCGCCGTTGCCGGTACCCGGCCCGGCCAGCCCCGGGCCCGCGAGCCCCGGCCCGGGCACCCCCGGGTGGGGCTCCATCCCCAGCGGCGGCACCTCGCGGCGGGCCTCGGCCTCGGCCTCGGCGACCACCCGGGCGATCTCCGGGTCGCTGGAGGTGTCCATCCAGCTCGACACGTCGTCGTCCTCGCCGGACGGCGCCTGCGCCGGCCCGGTGTCCGGGCTCGGCTGGTACCGGAACACGCCGTCCTCGCCGGGGGCACCCAGCATCCGGGTGAAACCCTCCAGCGCCTTGCCGAAGTCGCTGGGCACCAGCCACACCTTGTTCGCCTCGCCCTGCGCCATCTGCGGCAGGGTCTGCAGGTACTGGTAGGCCAGCAGCTCGGGGGTCGGCTTGCCCGCCTTGATCGCGGCGAACACCTTCTCGATCGCCTTGGCCTGGCCCTGTGCCTCCAGGTAGCGGGCCGCCCGGTCGCCCTGGGCGCGCAGGATGTGGGACTGGCGCTCGGCCTCGGCGGTCAGGATCGCGGCCTGCTTGGCGCCCTCGGCGGACAGGATCTGCGCCTGCTTCTGGCCCTCCGCCGCCCGGATCGCGGCCTCCCGCTGCCCCTCGGCGGTGAGGATCATCGCCCGCTTCTCCCGGTCGGCCTTCATCTGCCGCTCCATGGAGTCCTGGATCGACGCCGGCGGGTCGATCGCCTTGATCTCCACCCGGTTGATCCGGATGCCCCAGCGCCCGGTGGCGTCGTCCAGCTCGCCGCGCAGTGCGGTGTTGATCTGCTCCCGGGAGGTCAGGGTCTGCTCCAGGCTCAGCCCGCCGACCACGTTGCGCAGCGTGGTGGTCGTGACGTTCTGCACGCCGTCGATGAAGTTGGCCACCCCGTACAGCGCCGACTTCGGGTCGATCACCTTGTAGTAGACGACCGTGTCGACGTGCACGGTCAGGTTGTCCTGGGTGATCACCGACTGCGGCGGGAAGGTGACCACCTGCTCCCGGATGTCGACCCGCTGCCGCACCTTGTCCACGAACGGGAACAGGAACGCCAGGCCGGCCTCCTTCGTGGCCTTGTACCGACCCAGCCGTTCTACGATCGCCACCGATGCCTGCGGGATGATCAGCACCGACTTGACGACGGTGACGATCACGAACAGCACCACCAGCGCGACCACCAGCAACGCGATCGCATTCAGCTCGAGCATCGCCCCTCCCGGAGCCGAGCGGTCATATCTCCGAACCCACCACGGCGGTGACCCCGGACAGTTGGAAGACGGTGACCCGCTCCCCCGGCTCGAACACCCGCTGGTGCTCCAGCGCCCGGGCGGACCACAGCTCACCCTCGATCTTGACCTGGCCGCCGTCCCGGTCGACCCGGCTGACCACCAGCGCGCTGGAGCCCACCGGGTCGTGCCCGCCGGAGTCCAGCTCGGGGTGCAGGCGCCGTCGCAGCATCGGCCGGACGCCGACCAGCAGCGCCACCGAGACCACCGCGAAGACCGCCACGTTCACCCCGACGGGGGTGTGCAGCAGGCTCGCCGACGCGGCCGCCAGCAGCGCACCTCCGCCGAGCATCACCAGCACGAACGTGCCGGTCATCACCTCGACGCCGAGCAGCACGATCCCGGCGATCAGCCACACGACCGCCTCGGTCATACCCCGATAGTAGCCAGAGCTCAGGGGGCCGAGGTAACGAAATCGATGAGCTTCTCCACCGCCGTGATCAAGGGCGTCTCCAGGTCCCGGAAGTCGCGGACCGCGCCGAGCACCCGGCGCGCGCCGTCCGCCGGCTCCCCCCAGCCGAGCGCGGTGCACACCCCGGTCTTCCAGTCGGTCCCCCGGGGCACCTCGGGCCACCGGGGGATGCGGACGGCGGCCGGCCGGACGGCCTGCCACACGTCCACGTAGGGGTGCCCGGTCACCAGGACGTCCGGTCCGGCCACACCCGCCGCGGTCCGGGTCTCCTTCGACCCGGCCACCAGGTGGTCGACCAGGATCCCCAGCCGGGCACCCGGGTGCGGCCCGAACTCCGCCACCGCGCCGGCCAGGTCGTCGATCCCGTGCAGCGGCTCGACCACGACCCCCTCGACCCTCAGGTCGTGCCCCCAGACCTGCTCCACCAGCGCCGCGTCGTGGATGCCCTCCACCCAGATCCGGGCACCCCGGGCGGTGCGGGCGCGCAGCCCGTCGACGCGCACCGAGCCGGACGCCGAGCGCTTCGGCGCGGCCGGTGCGGCGGCGGGCCGCACCACGGTCACCGGCTGGCCGTCGACCAGGAAACCGGCCGGGCGCAGCGGGAAGGTGCGGCGGCGGCCCTTGCGGTCCTCCAGCACGACCCCGTCCTTGCCCACCGCGACCACGGCGCCGCAGAACCCGCTGGCCGGGTCCTCCAGCACCAGGTCGCGCTCGGCCACCAGGGTCGGAGTCTCCCGCGTACGGCGGGCTCCGGGTGCGAGTGGGTCACGGTAACGGCGCGTCGGTACCCGATCGGGCGTCGATGGACGGTTCATCGGTACAGAACGCTATCCGCGTGTCACCCGCACGGCAGTGATGCCACGCCGAGCGTCGCCCTTTAGCCTGGCCCGGTGCCCTGCGCTTCCGCGACGATGACGGTGTGGCTGTCCTCCTGGCTGGTGGGGGCCAGCGCACCGGACGATGTGCTCGACGCGCTCGAGCCATGGGCCGAAGCCCACGACGTGCTGGCCGCCGACGAGGCCACCGGCCACTCCAGCGGGCTGCCCGGCCCCACCGACCGGCCGACCTCGGTCACCCTGCTGCTCGGCGCGCTGCGCCGGTTGCGCGGGAACGGTTCGCCCGGCCCGGCCCGCCTGGTGCTCACCGCGCCCGGCGACGTGCGCGGCCTGCCCGGGCCCGGGCAGTTCAGCAGGGCGGCGATCGGCGCCGGGGAGGGCCTGCTGTTCGTCGAGCTCGGCTACGGGCTGGTGCCCACGGCGCTCGGCGACGGGCTGATGCGCTGGACCGTGCACTCGGTGCTGGAGCCGGCCCCGCCGGACGAGCCCACCTCGCTCGGTGAGGCCGAGTACGGGCTGCGGGACCAGGTTCGGCAGTCGGCCTCCACGCTCACCTCGCTCGGGGTGGCGCGGCACCGTCCCGGCGTCCGGCAGGAGATAGAGACCGCGCTGCGTGCCCGGCCCCGCTCGCTGTGGCCGGACGGCATGCCCGGGCAGAGCCTGCGGGTGCTGCAGCACGCCGACGAGGTGGAGGCGATCCTGGCCGCCGCCTCGGTGGACGACCCGGGCGGCGCGCTGTCGGCGACCGAGGCGCGGGCGCGCACGGAGGCGTTGCGGCCGCTGTCCACGGCCGTCCGGGTGGCGCGACGGGCTGCCGTCGCGGAGGCCGTGCGGGTGCTGGCCGGTAGCGCCGAGCTCAGCTGACCGCGGCGCCGGACGGGGACGGCGGGTTGGCCGGCCGGCGCACCGGCTCGCAGCAGCCGACGGCGCACGGGTCGCCGTTCACCGCGCAGCCGGCCGAGGGCACCGTGCCGAGGGCGCGGGCCGGGACTCCGTCGGAGTGCTCGCGCACCAGCTCGACGACCATCCGGGCGAACCGGTCGTCCGCCCCCGCGGTGCCGGCCCTGGCGAACGCCATCGCGTGCTCGGCGCAGCGCTCGGCGGCCTCGGTGTCCAGGTCCCAGACGACCTCGACGTGGTCGCTGACGAAGCCGACCGGGCACACCACCGCGGCGGGCACCGACTTGGCGTGCAGCTCGTCCAGGTGGTCCAGCACGTCCGGTTCCAGCCACGGCACGCTGGGCGGGCCGGACCGGGACTGCCACACCACGTCGTAGTCGGTGACGCCGATCCGCTCCGCGACGAGCCGGGAGGCCTCGGCCACCTGCCGGGAGTAGCGGTGGCCGCCCTCGGCGGGCAGCCCCGCGGCGGTGTCGGCCGACACGGGCACGGAGTGCGCGGTGAACACCAGCCGGGCGTCCTCGCGCCGGTCCTCGGGCAGCCGGGAGCCGGCGATGCGCACGGCGTCCGCGACGGCGTCCACGAAGTCCGGGTGGTCGAAGAAGTGCCGCAGCTTCAGCAGCTCCGGCGCGCCCTCACCGACCGACGCGCGGGCCCCGGCGATGTCCTCGTGGTACTGCCTGCAGGCCGAGTAGCCGCCGTACGCGCTGGTGGCGAACACGGCGGCGCGGCGCACCCCGTCGGCGGCCATCTCCGCCACGGTGTCCTCCACCAGCGGGTGCCAGTTGCGGTTGCCGAAGTACACCGGCAGCGCCATGCCGGCGTCGGCCAGTGCCCCCCGGATCCGCTCGATCAGCTCCCGGTTGCGGGCGTTCAGCGGCGACACCCCGCCGAAGTGCTCGTAGTGCTCCGCCACCGCCAGCAGCCGCTCGCGGGGCACCCCGCGACCGGCGGTGACCCGCTCGAGGAACGGCAGCACGTCGTCCGGCCCCTCCGGCCCGCCGAAGGACAGCACCAGCAGGGCGTCGAACCCGGTACCCGCCACGACCTCAGACCCCGATGGCGTGGAATCCGCCGTCGGCCCACACCATCGACCCGGTGGTCGCCGGCAACCAGTCGGACAGCAGCGCGCACACGGTGCGGGCCACCGGCTCCGGGTTGCTCACGTCCCAGCCCAGCGGGGCGCGCCCGTCCCAGGCGTCCTCGAACGCGGCGAACCCGGGGATGGACCTGGCGGCCATGGTGCGCACCGGCCCGGCGGCGACCAGGTTGACCCGGATGCCCTGGGGGCCGAGGTCGCGGGCCAGGTACCGGCAGATCGACTCCAGCGCGGACTTCGCCACGCCCATCCAGTCGTAGGCCGGCCAGGCCTGCCGGTTGTCGAAGTCCATCCCCACGATCGAGCTGCCGGAGCCCAGCAGCGGCAGGCACGCCGTGGCCAGTGACTTGAGCGAGTACGCGCTGATCTGCAGCGCGGTCGCCACGTCGTCCCAGGGCGCGCTGAGGAAGGCACCCTCGCCGAGGCAGGAGGCCGGCGCGTTGCCGATCGAGTGCAGCACCCCGTCCAGCCCGTCGACGTGCTCCCGCACCCGGTCGGCCAGGCTGTCCAGCTGGCTCTGGTCGGTGACGTCCAGCTCCAGCACCGGCGCGCCCTCGGGCAGCCGCTGCGCGATGCGCTCCACCAGCCGCATCCGGCCGAACCCGGTCAGCACGACCGTGGCGCCCTGCTCCTGGGCCACCTTGGCCACGTGGAAGCCGAGCGACGCGTCCGTGATCACGCCGGTCACCAGGATCCGCTTGCCCTGCAAAAGCCCCGTCACGTCGTTCCTCTCCGCGGGTGTGCGCGCGTGTGTGTGCTCAAGTGGGTCAGTGGCCCATGCCGAGGCCGCCGTCGACCGGGATGACCGCGCCGGTGATGTACTTCGCCGCGTCCGAGGACAGCCAGATCACCGCCTCGGCGATCTCCTCCGGCTCGGCCATCCGACCCAGCGGGACCTGGCCGAGGATCTCCTTCTGCCGGGCCTCCCCCAGGTCGGCCGTCATGTCGGTGTTCACGAACCCCGGCGCGACCACGTTCGCGGTGATCGACCTGCTGCCCAGCTCGCGGGCGATCGAGCGGGCCAGCCCGACCAGGCCGGCCTTCGACGCGGCGTAGTTGACCTGCCCCGCCGAGCCGGTCAGCCCGACCACCGAGGACAGGAACACCATCCGGCCGCCCCGGGCGCGCAGCATCCCGCGCGCGGCCCGCTTGGACACCCGGTACGCGCCGGACAGGTTCGCATCGACCACCCGGGTGAACTGGTCCTCGCTCATCCGCATCAGCAGTGTGTCGTCGGTGATGCCGGCGTTGGAGACCAGCACCTGCACCGGGCCGTGCTTCTCCTCGACCTCGGTGAACGCGGCGTCGACGCTGTCGGCGTCGGTGACGTCGCACCGGACCCCGAACAGCCCCTCCGGGGCGCCCGAGCCCCGGTGGGTCACCGCCACCTGGTCGCCCAGCTCGGCGAACGCCCGCGCGATCGCCAAACCGATACCTCTGTTGCCTCCGGTTACCAACACGCTGCGTCCCACCCGACGAGGCTATCCAGCTCGGGGCCGTTCGGCGCGCCCAGGGCGGTCCGGACACACGATCCGGGCCGGAAGCCATGACGCGCCCGCGACGGCGCCGACCGTTCGGGGCCGGTCAGGGCAACCGGCGGCCGAGCGCGACCGCGGTGGCCACCCCGGCCATCGCCAGCAGCGTGCCGGCGATCAGCCACGGCCGGCTGACGTCGACCTTGCGGGTCTCGTAGCCGATCTGCTCGCCGAGGGTGTTGTAGACCTGCTGCAGCTGCTCCTGGCTGGCGGCGGTGTAGAACTGCCCGCCGGAGATCTGCGCGATCTCCCGCAGCGACGCGTCGTCCACCGGCACCGGGGTGCGCCGCTCCTGGAGCTGGATCGAGCCGAGCAGGGTGCCGAACGAGATCGTGTTCACCGGGATCTTCGCCTGGGAGGCCTTGCGCGCGGCCGTGAACGACCCGCGCGGCTCGTTCTCCCCCTCCGGCCCGGGCAGCGTCTGCTTGCCGTCGCTCATCAGCACGACCCGGGCGGGCGGCGGTCCCTCGCCCCCGCCGGCCAGGCCCTGGGAGAAGCTCTGGATGGACTGCATGGCGGCGAAGATGGCC
>DASXJJ010000241.1:0-36974 GCA_036497465.1 Pseudonocardia sp.
CCGGCAGCGGCGCCACCGACGCCTCGTCGAGGTGGAAGAACTGGCCGTGGTGGGTCACCGACGGTTCGCGCAGCAGCGCCCGGACCACCTCGAGCGCCTCCTCGAAGACCTCGGCGCGGCGGCCGTCCGGCACGGCGAACATGGTCCGGTCGGCGGCCAGCGCGGGCCGTACCCCGAACGCGGGCAGCACCCGGCCGGGAGCCACGGCGGCCAGGCCGGCCAGCTGCGCCGCGACCAGCGCCGGGTTGCGTCCGGGCAGCACGAGCACGCCGGTGCCGAGCTTGAGCCGCTCGGTGCGGCCGGCCGCGTAGGCCAGCCCGATCAGCGGGTCGGCGGTCTGCCGCGAGGACACCAGGTCGGACAGCCACACGGAGTCGATCCCGTGCGCCTCCAGCTCGTCGACCAGCTCGGCGAGCCCGGGCCCCAGCCCCGGGTCCTGGCTGCCCACCGGGACCGATCCCACACCGATACGCACCTTCATGCCCATGCATCCGACCCTACGGGCGCGAACGCCGAGGTGGGACCGCGCGTGACGCGGTCCCACCCCGGCGGAGCAACACGGTTCAGCTCGCCGGCACGCTCCCCAACGTCACCGGGACGGTGTGCTGCGCCCCGGCCCCGCTCTTCACCGTGAGGTTGACCGTGCTGCCCGGGACCGAGGAGTTGATCGCCGCGACCAGCGCGTCCGAGCTCTCCAACAGGCGGTCGCCGACCTTGGAGACCACGTCGCCCGGCTGCAGGCCGGCCTTCGCCGCGGCGGAGTCCGGGCTCACGCCGACCACCTGGGCGCCGTTGGGCTGGAAGTCGCGCACGCTCACCCCGAGCTGCGCCTGGTCGGCGTGGCCGGTGCTCACCAGCTCGTCGGCGATCCGCTTGGCCTGGTTGATCGGGATGGCGAAACCGAGGCCGATCGAGCCGCTCTGGCCGCCCCGGCCCGCGCCGAGCGAGGCGATCGCCGAGTTCAGCCCGACGATGCGGCCCTGCATGTCGACCAGCGGCCCGCCGGAGTTGCCCGGGTTGATCGCCGCGTCGGTCTGGATGGCGTCCAGCACCGACTCCCGCGGGGCCTGCGCCTGCTGCTGCACGGCGCCACCGCCGCCGCCGAGGCCACCGAGACCACCGCCGCCGAGGCCGCCGAGGTCGCCACCGCCCAGGCCGCCGAGGCCACCGAGCCCGCCGCCGGGACCGCCCTCGGAGCCACCGCCCTGCTGGCTCTGGTCCGGCTCCCCGGAGGTCTCCACCGGGCGGTTCAGCGAGCTGACGATGCCCGAGGTCACTGTGCCGGCCAGGCCGAGCGGCGAGCCCACCGCGACGACCTCCTGGCCGACCTGCAGGGTGTCCGAGTTACCGAGCTGGACGGGGGTCAGGCCGGACACGTTCTGCGCGCGCACCACCGCGAGGTCCGCCTTGGTGTCCTCGCCGACCGGCTGCACCGGCGCGGTCGAGCCGTCCTGGAACGTCGCGGTGAGCTGCCCGCCCTGGCCCGCGGACAGCACGTGGGCGTTGGTCAGGATCAGCCCGTCCGAGCTGAGCACCACGCCGGAGCCCTCGCCGGTGCTGCCGACCAGCTGCACGACGCTGGGCAGCACCTTCTGTGCCACCGCCGCGACCGGGCTGGTGGGCAGGTCGGCCCGCCCGGGCACCGGCTGGTCGAGGGTGCTCACCGCGGACGGCGCGCCGGGCGTCGTCTCCCGGTGCCCGACCAGGCCGCCGACCCCACCACCGACGGCGGCGGCCACCACCGCGACCGCGGCGAACGCGGCGAGCTGGCGGCCCCGGCGCGGCGCGGGCGGGCCGACCACCGTGTCCCGGGCGGGTGGGCCGCCCGGTCGGTCGCCGCCGCCGTCACCGCCGCCCGATCCGCCGCCGTAACCACCTCCGCCCGATGCGCCACCGGGTGCGCCGCGGTCACCGCTGCCGGATCCGGGCGCGGAGCGGGCGGCGTCGTCGGCGTACCCGGCGAGGCCGGGGGCGTGGCTCGCCGACCACGGCGAGCCGTTCGGGGCCGTGCCACCGGGCCGGGCCCAGGGCAAGCCGGCGGCGTACGCGCCGTCCGGCGCGGAGGTGCCGTTCAGGGCGCGCGTGTCGTCCGAGGCGCCGTGCGTCGCGGACGGGCCGCCGGCGCCGTGGGTGCCACCGGCACCGTTGGTGCCGTGCGTCGCGGACGGGCCGCCGACGCCGTTGGTGCCGTGCGTCGCGGACGGGCCGCCGGCACCGTGGGTGCCGTGGGCGCCACCGGCACCGTCGGCGCCATTGGTGCCGCCGGTGCCGGTGGCCGGGTAGGCCGGGCCGTAGGGGGTGGTCGGGTACTGCTTCGGGTGGCGCATGTCCGGGTGTCCGGCTCGGCCCTCGGACGAGCCCGGTGCGGTACCGGCGTCCGTCGGGTCGGTCGGGATCGGGGACCCCGCCGGTGAATCGCTCATGCCCCCACTGTCCGGGCGGAAACTGTGAGCGTCCTGTGCTGCCCCGGATAAGTTCCTGATGGTTCGGCGCGGTCGGGCGGCCGTCAGGAGGCAGGCGATGGGCCGTCCGGGTCAGGCCGGCGGGTCAGGAGAGGTCGCTCCACCAGTCGAGCTCGGGCGGCTCGGCCGCGATGAACCGCTCGCCGGGCATCGGTATCGCGACCCGGGTGTCGGACCGTTCCGCGGCCGCGAGCAGCCGCCGCACCGGCTCCGCCCACTCGTGGAAGCCCAGGTTGAACGTGGCCCAGTGGACCGGCACCAGCAGACCGCCGCCCAGGTCGCCGTGCGCGCGCACCGCCTCCTCCGGCGTCATGTGCATGTCCGGCCACAGCTCGAAGTAGGCCCCGATGGGCAGCAGCGTGAGGTTGAACGGGCCGAACCGCGCACCGATCTCGGCGAACGCCGGCGTGTACCCGGTGTCGCCGCCGAAGAAGACGCCGTGCTGCGGCCCGGCGATCACCCAGGACGCCCACAGCGTGGTGTCCCTGGTCAGCCCCCGCCCGGAGAAGTGCCGGGCCTCGGTGCAGGTCAGGATCAGCTCGCGGACCCGCGCCTGGCCGTTCCAGTCGAGCTCGACGACCCGCTCGGGCGGAACCCCCCAGGACCGCAGGTGTGCGCCCACCCCCAGCGGCACCACGAACGGGATGTCGCCCTGGCGCACCAGCTCGCGGACGGTGGGCAGGTCGAGGTGGTCGTAGTGGTCGTGCGAGATGAGCACCACGTCGATCGGCGGCAGCTCGGCCAGCGGGACGGGCGCCGGGTGCATCCGGCGGGGACCCAGCAGCGTCGACGGCGAGGCCCGGTCGCCCCATACCGGGTCGACAAGCACCCGCCGCCCGTCGATCTCGATCAGCGCGCTGGAGTGCCCGAACCAGGTCACCGCGAGCTGGTCGGCGACCGTGGGGTACCGGGACGCGCGCAGCGGCACCGGCCCGCTCGGGGTGCCGGTCTCGCCCCGGGCCAGCAGCGCGGCCACGATGCCGGGTAGGTTCGCCGCGTCGGCCGCCGTGGCGGCCTGGGTGTTGTGGAACCGGCCCTCGGCGAACCGGGGCGACGCCCCGGCGGCCCGGCTGATCGCGGCCCGGGAGGCGCCCAACGCGGTCGGGATTCCCCACGTCGCGCGCGCGAGCAGGCCCATGCCCGCGGTCGCCGCGCCGGCCACGGTGGCACGCAGCACGGTGCCGGTCAGGGACCGGACCGCGCGCGCCTGGCTGAGAAGGAACACAGGACCAGGGTAGAGAGGTCGGCGGTACCCGATCGGACGCGGTGGGTCGGTTGTGAGATTGCCCGTTCGACGAGCCGGCCGCGACGCGATCAACGAAGCTGGCCGGGGCGAGAGGAGCAGCGGATGACATCCACGCGGTCGACCGGGGACATCGAGCGGGCGAAGCGGGTGGCCGGCGAGCGGTACCTGGGCGCCCCTGTCGAGCTCAGCCTGGGCATGGACGTGAGTGAGTTCCGGCCCGGCCTGGTGCTGCTGCACCTGCCCGACCCCGGCGACGACCTCGCCTCCGGGATGGTGGCCCCGGTCGGGTTGAGCGTGCTCGCGGACTGCGCGGGGGGCGTCGCCCTGTCCGCGTACCAGCTGATCGGGGTGAGCGGGCCGACCGTCGAGTTCCGGGTGGACTACACCGGTGTCTCCCCGCGCGGAGCGGTGCGCGCCGAGTCCTCGGTGACCGACGAGGTCGGCGGGACCGGCCGGGCGGCCGTGACCATCCTCGACTCGACCGACGCGGTGATCGCCCGGGCCCAGGGCTACTACGTGCTGGTCTCGGACCCGCCGGAGGCGGCCGAGGACCCGGGCACCGTCCCCCGGCCCGGGGTGGTCGAGGTGCTCCGCGCCGCCGTGCGCGCGGCGACGGACCCGACGATGGTGCCGGTGCCGGTGGTCCGCGCGCTGGCCAACCCCCGGATGCAGGTGCACGGCGGCGTGCTGCTGGCCATCGGCCACCTCGCCCAGCGGGAGGTGCAGCTGGTGGACGTCGACCGGGCCGGGGCGCTGACCCCGATGAGCATGCGGGTGGACTACCTGCGGCCGGTGCCGGTGGACGGCGGCGAGCTCTCCTGCCGCACCGACTACGTCCGCAGGGGCCGCGGCTTCCACACGCTGCGCACCAGCCTGGTGCGGGCCGACGGCAAGGTGGCCACCGTGGTCACCGGGCTGTGGGCGGTGGCCCGGTAACCCCTCGCGGGGTCCCGCCGGAGCGCCCCAGGGCCGGTTCGTACCCGGTTTCCAAGATTTTTTGCGCATCTGCGACCAGCGGTCGGCAAGTGGCTGCGAGCGGTCGGTTTCGGCGCTGTGACCTCGGCGGACGCCGCAGAAGTCCCCAGAACATACGCGTAACCTTTCCGTCACTCGTCCGTGTAGGTGGCGGCGCGGGCCTCGCCGGGTCCCCGCGATTCACCGGATCGGCCGCATAACCTTTTTCGAATTCCTTTCGCTACCCGTATTCGTGGGTATCGGGCTTGCGTGTTCCGAAATCTCGGCTAGCTTTTGTCTCGTCAGCGACGGGCTCCCCGCCAAAGCCGCTGACTTCCCCGCAGCGAAGGTTCGACCTTCGCACACTGAACAAGGAGACACCCGTGCTGAAGAAGGCTGGAATCGTTCTCGCCATGGCCACCAGCGGTCTGCTCGCTCTCAGCCCGCTCGCGTTCGCCGGCGACTACGAGGGCGGTCACGGCGGGCACGACGGCGGACACGGCAACCACCGTGGCGACCACGACGGCGACCACGGCGGCCATGACCGTGACCGCGGCGACAACCGCGGCGACAGCGTCAACACCCAGAGGGGCCTGGTGAACGTCCAGAACGTCGGCGTCCAGGTGCCCGTGCAGGCCTGCAACAACAGCATCCTGTCCGGTGTGCTGGGCGTCCTGGCCAAGGACCAGCGCAACAAGGACAGCCACGACGGCAAGTGCTCGCAGGACAACAGCAACTGAGCGTGACCCCGGCCACCGAGCCGGGAGACCGTGCCGACAGGCGCCGAGCGATCCGCTCGGCGCCTGTCGCCGTTCCGGCGCCGTTTCCGGGGTACGCAATGGCGGCCACAACCACTCGATAGTGGTGCCCGGGGTACGCGATACCGATTTATTCCGCACAATTCACTGATGGGCTCCCCACGCGGCGGCATGCTGGACGCGAATCCGATGGTGCGGCCGGCGCTCGCCGCGCTGGCCGTGTTCGTCGTGGTGGCCGACGTGATCGTGCTGGTCGGGCTGCTGTCCCGGTCGGCGGCTGCCGCCAGTCAGGTGACGCCCATCGTCCCGCTGCCGGACACGGTGACCAGCTCGACGTCGTTCCCGGGGTCCGGGTCCGCCTCGCTGCCGGCCGCCCCGCTGGACCCCTACGCCACGGTGCCGACCGGCCCGCCGAGCACCCCGGCGGTCGTCCCGCCGCCCCCGGTGCCGCCGCCGGCCGCGGTGCCCACCCACAAGCCGGCGCCGGCCCCCAAACACACCGTCCGCCCCCGCCCCGGCCCCCGCCCCCGCCCGGTGCCGAAGGCCACCAGGCCCAAGCCGAAGCCGACCACGTCGCCGTTCGCCGAGCGGTGCCGCACCGGGCAGATCTCGCCGAGGCTGTGCGCGGGACCGGCGAGGGGGCAGGCGGGCCGGAGCTCCGCCGAGCGCGACCGCGAGGACGAGGACCGCGACTCCGCTGGTGACTCGCGCCGGGACGGCGACGACTAGGTCCCGCCGCGGGTGTGGAATCGTCCCGCTGAGGCGACCCGACGAGGTGGCGGGGAGGACGGCGGTATGCGGCGCACCGGATTCGGTCCCGAGCACGAGGACTTCCGACGGATGATCCGGGACGTGCTGGCCAAGGAGGTGGTCCCGCACTTCGACGACTGGTTGGCGGCCGGCGTCGTCCCGCGCGGGTTCTTCCGCGACCTCGGCACGCTCGGGGTCATCGGGATGGCGCTGCCCGAGGAGTACGGGGGCGGCGGGAACACCGACTTCACCTACAACGCGGTGCTGTCCGAGGAGGCCGCCCGCGCGCTGGTGTCGCTGGGCTCGCTGCGGGTGCACATGGACGTCGTGGTGCCCTACTTCCTCGCCTACGCCGACGCCGACCAGCGCGCGCGGTGGTTTCCCGGGCTGGCCTCCGGCGAGCTGCTCACCGCGATCGCGATGACCGAGCCGGGCACCGGGTCGGACCTGGCCGGGATGAGTACCAGCGCCGTGCGGGACGGGGACCACTGGGTGCTCAACGGGGCCAAGACGTTCATCACCGGCGGCGCCCAGGCCGACCTGGTGGTCGTGGTGGCCCGCACCGCGCGCGACGAGTCGAACCGCCGGAACGGGCTGAGCCTGCTGGTCGTCGAGGACGGGACGCCGGGGTTCGTCAAGGGCCGCAACCTGGACAAGATCGGGCTGAAGGTGCAGGACACCGTCGAGCTGTCGTTCACCGACGTCCGGGTGCCGGCGGCGAACCTGCTCGGCGAGGAGGGCCAGGCCTTCGGCTACCTCGGGCACAACCTGCCCCAGGAGCGGCTGACCATCGCCATGTCCTCGGTGGCCCAGGCCCGCGCGGCGCTGGACACCACCGTCGAGTACGTGCGCCGGCGCCGGGTGTTCGGCAAGGCCGTCGCCGAGTTCCAGAACACGAAGTTCGAGCTCGCGGCGGTGGCCGCCGAGGTGGAGGCCGGGCAGGCGCTGCTGGACCGGGCGCTGGCCGAGCACGTGGCCGGCGAGCTGACCGGGGTGGACGCCGCGAAGGTGAAGCTCTTCTGCACCGAGCTGCAGGGCCGAGCGGTGGACCGCTGCCTGCAGCTGTTCGGCGGCTACGGCTACATCCTGGAGTACCCGATCGCCCGGCTGTACGCGGACGCCCGGGTCAGCCGCATCTACGGCGGCACCAGCGAGGTGATGAAGACGATCATCTCGAAGTCGCTGGGCCTGTAGCCCCGCGCTGATCTCGTGGACACGCCGGCGACCGAAGGCGCGGCCGGGCGCGCGGGACCCCCGCGACACCGCGCGGGTTTCCGAGGGAGCCGCGCCGCACCGCCGTCCCGGTCGCCGGCTCTCAGGCCAGCTCGACCAGGGTGGCGTTCGCGGTGCCGCCGCCCTCGCACATGGTCTGCAGGCCGTACCGGATGGCGTTGGCCCGCATGTGGTGCACCAGTCGCGTCATCAGGATCGCCCCGGAGGCGCCCAGCGGGTGGCCCACCGCGATCGCCCCGCCCAGCGGGTTGAGCCGCTCCTGGTCGGCTCCGAGCTCCACCGCCCACGCCATCGGGACCGGCGCGAACGCCTCGTTCACCTCGTAGGCGCCGATGTCGCCGATCGACAGTCCGGTGCGGGCCAGCAGCTTCTCGGTGGCCGGGATCGGGCCGGTCAGCATCATGATCGGGTCGGCCCCGCTGACCGCGCCCGCCCGGTACCGGGCGATCGGCGTCAGCCCGAGCCGCGCGGCCTTCTCCGGCGTGGTGACCAGCAGCGCGGCCGCCCCGTCGGAGATCTGCGAGGCGTTGCCCGGGTGGATGACCCCGTCCGCGTCGAAGGACGGCTTGAGTTTGGCCAGCGAGTCCGGGCTGGTACCTCGACGCAGGCCCTCGTCGGTGTCGAAGACCCGGCCGTCGGGCAAGGTGACCGGCGCGATCTGCCCGGTGAACGCTCCGGCGTCGATCGCGGCGGCGGCCCGGGCGTGCGAGCGGGAGCTGAAGCTGTCCAGATCGTTGCGGGAGAACCCCCACTTCTGCGCGATCAGCTCGGCGCCGGTGCCCTGGTTGAACTCGAAGTGGTCGTAGCGCTCGAGCACCTTCGGCCCGTAAGGCTGGCCGCTGGTGCGGGTGACGCCGAGCGGGACCCGGCTCATCGACTCCACCCCACCGGCCACCACCAGGTCGTACTGCCCGGCGATCACCCCGTGCGCGGCCTGCTCGAACGCGGCCTGGCTCGATCCGCAGGCCCGGTTGACGGTGATCCCGGGAACCGTCTCCGGCCACCCGGCGGCCAGCACGGCGTACCGGCCGACGTTGCTGGACTGGTCGCCCACCTGGCTCACGCAGCCCCAGATGACGTCGTCGACGGTCGCCGGGTCGATTCCGGTGCGCTCCACCAGCGCGGTCAGCACGTGCGCGGACAGGTCGACCGGGTGCACCTCGGCCAGCGAACCGTTGCGCTTGCCGATCGGGGTGCGGACGGCCTCGACGATGACGGCCTCGGGCATGGCGGTTCTCCTCCGGTTGGGTGCACGGTGGTGTGCGGGTCGGTGGTGTGCGGGTCGGGCGCTCTGTGGTGCGCGGGTCGGGGGGCCGGTCAGGGCTCCGGGGAGTCGGTGAAGGCGGCCGGGCGCTTCTCCAGCCGGGCGCGCACCGCCTCGCGCTGGTTGGGTCCGCCCGCTACGTTCGCCATGGCCTGCCGCTCGGCGGCCAGCCCGTCCTCCAGCGAGAGCTCCCGGGAGCTCACCAGCAGAGCCCGGGCGGCGCGCACCGCGTCCGGGCTGCGCGCGGCGATGTCGGTGGCCAGCTCCAGCGCGGCGGCGCGCGGGTCGCCGGCGGTCCGGGTGGCCATCCCGATCCGGTCCGCCTCCGCGCCGGTGATCACGCTCCCGGCCAGCGTCAGCTCCATGGCCACGTCGTCGCCGACCATCCGGGGCAACAGCTGGCTGCCGCCCATGTCCGGCACCAGGCCCCAGTTCACCTCGGCCACGCACAGCTTCGCGTCCGGCGCGACGATCCGGATGTCCGCGCCGAGGGCGAGCTGCAGCCCGCCGCCGAACGCGGGCCCGTGCACGGCCGCGATCACCGGTACCCCGGCGGTGCCCCACACCCGGACCGCGCGCTGGCCGCGGTTGAGCGGGGTCAGCGGGTCTTCCGGGGCGAGCAGGCACGGCCGGGGCAGGTCCGGCTCGCGCCAGTCCCGCCCGCCCTCGGCCATCCGGCCGAACGAGGCGAAGTCCAGCCCCGCGCAGAACCCCCGGCCCTCCCCGGAGAGCACCACCGCGCGCAGGTCGGCCCGGTCGCGCAGCAGCAACCCCACCTCGAGCAGGTCCCCGAACAGGGCGCTGTTCAGCGCATTCAGCTTCTCCGGGCGGTTCAGCCGGACGTCGGCGACGCCGCCGGTGACCCGCGCGTACACCGTCCCGCCGGTGCCCGTCACGGTGTCGGTCCCGACCTCGGTGCCGGTCGTCCGGGTGCCGGTCGTCCCGGTGCCGGTCATCTCGGTGCCCCTCTCGTGGCCAGTGGCGCGCCGGTGCCGTCCCCGCGGGTGTCGTCGGTGCCGGGCCGGTCGTCCGCCGGGTCCAGCACCCCGCGCCGGTACAGCTCCTCGATCACCGTCTCGGCCATCCGGGCGGTGCGGTCGCGCACCACGGCCGACGCCCGGTCGGGGTCGCCGCGCTCGATGGCGTCCCGCTCCGTCTCGTACAGCGGCAGCATGTCGTCCCGCCGGCCCACGCAGGCCAGCCAGAACGCGGTGGGCATCAGCCCGCCGAACGTGCCGATGGCCGCCCGCAGCCGGGGGCCGGCGACCGCCTGGTGGATGGCCCGGCGGAACTCCCAGACCTGCTGCTCGAACTCCTCGGCCCCGCCCGCCTCGGCCATCCCGGTGACCAGCTCACCCAGGCGGGCGACCAGTTCGGGGGAGCGGGTTACGGCGGCGCGGGCCGATGCGACTCCGCACAGCAGGCCGTAGATCTCGTAGTGCTCGCGGACCACCTCGGCGTCGAACCGCTCCACGAACACGCCCCGGTGGTACGGGATGGCCACGATGCCGTCGCGTTCGAGCTGGTTGACGGCCTCCTGCACCGGGACCCGGCTCATGCCCAGCGTGGCCGCGATCTCGGTGCGGTCGATGCGGTCGCCCGGCCGGATGCTGCCGTCGAGCAGCCCGGACACGATGTGCGCCACCGCGACGTCCTTGTCCTTGACCCCGTACCGCTTGGGCATCCGTCCCCACAACTTTGAATTCAACCCGCCCCATGCTGTCACGCCGGGACGGTTCCGGCGAGGGCTCGGTGTGTGGGGGCCGTCTCCGGGCGGGCTCAGCCGTCCCCGGCCGGGGTCAGTCGCCGGGTCGGGACCAGGCGTGCACGGCGCGCATCGCGGGCGCCCAGTGCTCGCGCAGCGCCCGCCGGCCCATGAACAGCCCCAGATGGCCGCCGGGAACCCGCTCGCGGTACACCACCGGCGCCGGGGTGCCGACCCGCTCGGCCAGCGCCCACACCTGGTCGGGCGGGGTGATGTGGTCGGCGCTGCCGGCCAGCAGGAACACCGGGCAGCCGATTCGGCCCAGGTCGACCCGCCGCCCGCCGACCTCCAGGGTGCCCCTGGCCAGCTCGTTGCCCAGGAACAGGTGCTCCACGGCCCACAGGTAGAACGCGCCGGGGATGTCGACGGGCCAGGCGAACCAGTCGGCGAACCGGGAGTACCGGCGTATCGCCTCCGGGTCGCCCGCGCGGGCCAGCAGCGCCAGGTTGCGTTCCGGCCACCCACCGGGTTCCAGCAGCGCGAACCCGAGCGCCTGGAGCGCGCCGCGCTGCACCCCGCCCCCGGCGGCCACCATCGCCCGGTACGGCGCGAGCGGGCCGCCGCCGTACAGCCGGCCCGCCTCGGTGAGCAGCCGGGTCCAGTCCCGCAGCGGTGACCGGCCGGCGTGGGTGTCCACCGGCGCGCCGGCCACGGTCAGCGTGTGCACCCGCTCGGGGTGCAGCGCCGCCCAGATCGTGGCCAGCCAGCCGCCCTGGCAGTCGCCGACCAGGTTCACCCGGCCGCCCAGCTCCGCGACCGTGTCGGACAGCAGCCCCAGGTAGTCCTCGATCGAACAGCCCGCCGTGCCCGGCGTGGCCGCCGCCCAGTCCAGCGTGAACAGCGGGTCCAGCCCGGCGGCGCGCAGCGTGGCCAGCTGGCTCTGCTCGGCGGAGAAGTCGACGATGCACGAGTCGTGGCCGGCCTGCGGCGGCAGTACCAGCGTCGGCACCACGCCCGAGCCCGGGTCGCGCGAGTAGTCCAGCAACCGGGCCAGCGGGCGGCGCCAGACCTCCCGGGACGGGTGCGCCCAGCGCGGCCGCTCGCGGAGCGTGCACGCCGTCCACCAGGACGCGAGGTCGGCACCCGGCCAGCGGACCGGGGCACCCGAACCGGTGGCGTCCGCGACGTCGCTCCAGTAGTCGGCCCAGTACCCGCCCCACCCGGCGGCGGCCGCGCCGGCCACCCGCAGCGGCGCCGAGGCCAGGTCGGCCAGCAGCCGGGTAGCGCCCATGCCCGCCTCCGTCCGGAACACCCCTGCGCGCCGGCCCGCGCGGCGCCAGCCTGCACGGTAGGCGACGGGGCCGCCGGACGCTGCCGCGCCCGCCGGTTGACCGGCGCCCCTCGGGGTACCCTCGATCGTGGTGCGAGACGAGGGCAAGCACCCGCCGTCGGTCACCGACGTGCCGCCGTCCGCCGACGATGAGCTGCGGCACCGGCGCCGGGTCTACACCGTGATCATGGCGATCCACCTGGTCGGCTTCGCCGTGGGTGGCGCGCTCTACGAGCGCGCCTGGTGGACCGGCCTCATCATCATCATCGTGACCGGGCCGCTACAGTGGGTGGCGGTGCTGATCGCCAACGCCGCCTCGCCCCGGCCCCGGCCCGCCAGCCGGGTGCCGCCCGGCCCGATCCGTCGAGCGCTCGGCCCGGTCAGATCACCGCCCGGGCCAGGTGCCGGGGATTGGCCACGGTGAGCTTGGCCACGGTCAGCTCGCGCACCGCCGCCAGCACGTCGTCCCACCGCCCGTCCAGCGACCCGGTGCGGACGGCCTCGACCAGCGCGCGGTCGTCGGCGCAGCCCAGGTCCGCCAGCCGACGGGCGTGCGCCCGCGCCTGACCGGCGCCGAGCAGCAGCTCCCGGCGGGCGATGGCCAGTGCGTTCGCGGCCACCCGGGCGTGGAACCGCGGCCCGGCCCCGGGAGCGCCCCCGCCGTCTGCACCGGCCACCCGCGCGGCGGTGAGGAACCCCGAGGCGGCGGCCAGCAGCTCGTCCACGCTCGGCCGGTCGTGCACCGAGCAGCCGGCCGCGCCCGGCCCGCGTCCGGACCCCGCCCCCGGCTCGGACGCCGGGACCGGGCCGGTCGGGACGCCTGCCGGGGGCAGGCCGGCGAGCGGGTCGGCCACGGTCACCGGATCGGCCAGGCCCAGCGCGCACAGCGCGTCGAACTCGGACTCGCAGATCCGCCGCCCGATCACCGCGAGCTCCACCGACGGCTCCGAGCCGTCCAGGTGCCGCTGCGCCTGCCGGCGGCAGATCACCGCCCACCGGACCGTGCCGAAGACCTCCCACCAGTGCAGCGCCTCCTCGGTGGGGCGCCACCCCGCCACCTCGGCGTAGCCGTCCAGCAGCTCCGCGCGCTCGCCGAACCCACCGACCGGGGCCGGCGCGCCGAACCGCCACGGCGGCGCGCACAGCCAGCCGAGGTCCTGTACCGGGTCGCCCAGGTGCGCCAGCTCCCAGTCCAGCACCGCGCGCAGCCCGTCCGGGCCGACCATCAGGTTGCCGTTGCGGAAGTCGCCGTGCAGAACCCGGAACGGCGCGGGCGCCGGCCGGTGCTCGGCCAGCCAGCGGAACACCACCTCCAGCGCCGGGCGGGGCTCGCCGTAGGCGTCGTGCTCGGCGCGCAGCCCGTCCAGGGCGTCACCGCCGGTGAGCATCGGCACCGAGTCAGGCGGCACCGAGTGCAGCCGGGCCAGCACCCGGCCCAGCTCGGCGGCCAGCCCGGCGCGGGCGTCCGCGAACCGGGGGTCGCGCAGCAGCCGGCGCGGGATGGTCTCGCCGTCCACGTGGTCCATCAGCAGGTACGGCTGGCCCACCGCGTCGGAGCCGTCGCCGAGCCCGCGCGGGTGCGCCACCGGGACCCCGGCCCCGGCCGCCGCGGTGAGCACCGCCTCCTCCAGGGCCAGGTCGGCGGGCTGGGCCGCGCCGGGCGGGTTCATCCGCAGCACCAGCCGGCGGCCGCCCCCTCGGGTGCGGGCGGTCAGCGCCCAGATCTCCCGGCTCGCGCCGCCGACCAGCGGGCCGGTGTCGGTCACCTCGACGGGCTCGCCCCACCTGTCCGTCAACGCCGACGCCAACCGCGCTGCCAACCGCGCTCCGAGATCGTCCGCCACGCCCGGAGGCTAGCCGAGCGGCCGTGGGGCCGGGCCGAGGCGGGCGCGGACGGCCGTGTCGGGCAATAGAGTGCGGGCGGGACGCGCGTCCGACGGCGGGAGGGAGCACCGGATGGGGCTGGTCGGGGTCACGCTGCCACTGGACGGGCTGCCGCTGCACCAGCACGAGCAGGCGGTGTGCCGGCTGGCCGACGCGGGCGTGGGGGAGGTGTCCACCGGCGAGGCCAACGGGCTGGACGGCATCACGCCGCTGGTGCTGGCCTCGGCCTGGCGGCCCGAGCTGACCCTGTCCGCGTCGGTCGTCTCGGCGTTCACCCGGGGTCCGTCGATCCTGGCCAGCACGGCGGCGGCACTGGCGGAGGCGGCCCCCGGGCGCGCCAGCTTCGGCATCGGCTCCGGCTCGGACCGCATCGTGCGCGGCTGGAACGGGGTGCCGTTCGAGCGGCCCTACTCCCGGCTGGCGCACACGTTGCGGGTGCTACGTGCGGTGCTGGACGGCGGGCGGGCCTCGTCGGTGCCGGAGTCGGCCGCCGCTCTCGGGATCGAGGACTTCCGGCTGGCCAGGGTGCCCGCGCGGCCGCCGGCGCTGGTGGTGGCCGCGCTGGGGCCGAGGATGCAGCGGCTGGCCGCCGCCGAGGCGGACGGGGTGGCGCTGAACTTCCTGGCCGCCACCGACGTGGCCCGGGTGCGCGGGGCCACCCAGGACGTGCGGCGTACCCGGCCGGAGCCGCTGGCCGTGCAGGCCCGGATCTTCGTGGTGCCGGGGGAGGGCGACGCGGCCGAGCTGACCGCCCGGCGCTCCATCGCGGCGTACCTGTCGGTGCCGGTGTACGCGGCGTTCCAGCGCTGGCTGGGCCGGGGCGAGCAGCTGGCCGCGATGCAGGCGGCGTGGGACTCGGGGGACCGGGCGGCTGCCGTGGAGGCGATCCCGGACGAGGTGGTCGGCGACCTGTTCCTGATCGGTTCGCCCGAGCGGTGCGCGCGCGGTGTGCGGGAGTACCTGGAGGCGGGCGTGCAGATCGCCACCCTGGCGCTGCAGCCGCCGTACGGCACCCGGATGCCGCCGTCCGAGCAGGTGGACTTCCTGGTGGAGCTGGCCGGCCGGGTCAGTGCACCGGCAGCGGCGTGGTCCGCGCCGACGCCGGCACGGACACCGGCCGGCTGACCATCCGCACCCAGGTGCCCTCGTCGGTGCCGTCCACTTCCAGGCCCGCGGTGGTGGCCCGCATCATCGGGATGCCGCGCCTGCGGTTCACCGGCTCCGGGGACGGGTCGTGCCACACGCCCTCGTCGGTGATGACGATCACCATGCGGTGCCTGTCCTGCTGCTCCGCCTGGAGCTCGGCCCGCACCCGCACCGAGCCGGGCTCGTCCGGCGGGTAGGCGTGCTCGACGGAGTTGGACACCGCCTCGCTGACGGCGAGCAGCAGATCCTCGATCTCCTCGGTCGGCCACTCCTGCCAGGTCAGCCAGGACCGGAGCCGGCGACGGATCAACGACGGCGCCCGCACCTCCGCGCGGAGTTCCTCGTCGAACGACGCTGACATGGAACACCCTCTTCGGTCGAAGTGGAGATCGCCGATCAGCACTGCGTGACGTCTCAGGTGACCCAGAGTGCCCTCTGCGCGGGAGCGCTAATCATGACGTAGCTCATGGGCCGCTCCGGCCCGGCCCGGCGGTCTTCGGCGCCTCCGGCCGGACCGAGTCCAGCGGCACCTCCGGGCCGCGTACCAGCCCCAGCTGGACGCTCTGCCGGCGCAGCACCGCGTCCAGCAGCCAGTCCGCCGCCACCCGCACGCGGTTCCCGGGCATCGCCATCAGGTGGTAGGCGCGGGTGACGACCTTGGCCAGCGGCCCCGACATCGGGATGTTCAGCGGGTTGGCCGCGGCCTGGACCCCGCCGAGGTCGACCACGAAGCCCAGGTCGTGGTGCTTGTAGGCCTTGCGCTCGCCGTGGCCCAGCGAGGCGGCGACGTTGCGCGCGACGGTCGCGCCCTGCCGCTCGGCGTGCTGCGCGGTCATCGCGGTGACCTCGCCGGGGCGGGTCAGGTCGGGTACCGCCGCGACGTCCCCGCAGGCGAACAGCTCCGGGTGCTCCGGGATGGTCAGGTACTCGTCGACGGTGACCCGGCCCTTCTCGGTGGGCAGACCCAGGTCGGTGACCAGCGGGTCGGGCTGCACGCCGACGCACCAGACCAGCGTGCGCGCGGCCAGGTCCTCGTCGGTGGTCAGCCGTACCCCGGAGGTGGTCGCCTCCTTGATCGAGACGCCCATCCGCACGTCCACCCCTCGGCGCCTGAGCACCCGGTCGGCGGCGCGGCCCAGCCGGGGGTCCAGCCCGGGCAGCACCCGGTCGGCGGTGTCCAGCAGCAGCCAGCGGATCCGCTGGTCGCGCAGGCCCGGCCGGTGCCTGGTCAGGGCCTGGGTGAGCAGCACACCCTGCGCGGCCACCTCGGTGCCGGTGTAGCCCGCGCCGACCACGACGAACGTGCACCGCGCGTCCCGCTCCTCGGCGTTGTCCGAGGCGTCGGCCAGCTCGATCTGCCGGGTGATGTGATCGCGCAGGTACAGCGCCTCGGGGATGCCCCGGAAACCGTGCGCGTGCTCGGCCACCCCGGGGATCGGCAGCAGCTTGTTGACGCTGCCGGCGGTGATCACCAGCCGGTCGTAGCCGACCTCGGACATGTCGTCCTCCGGCGAGCGCACCGAGACGACGCGCCGCTCCAGGTCCACGCCCTCGGCGTTGCCCAGCACGCAGTGCACCCCGCGCAGCGAGGCGGCCAGCGGCACCGAGATGCGCCGGGGGTCCAGCACGCCGGCCGCCACCTCGGGCAACAGCGGCAGGTACAGGAAGAAGTCGGTCGTGTTGATCATGATGATCTCGGCCGAGTCGCGGAGCGTCCGGTGCAGGGCCTTGGCCGCATGGAAGCCCGCGAACCCGGCGCCGATGATGACGATGCGAGGAGTGTGCGCCACCGGCACAGTCTTGCTGTCCCGGACGATCTCGGAAAGTCGGAGTGATCGCGCGCTCGGCCCGCCAGCCGGGACCCCTCGGCGGCTCAGCCGAACGCGGAGCCGCCGCCGTCGACGGCGACCCGCTGCCTGTGCACGTACGGCGTGCGGGTCAGGAAGGACACCACGTCGGCGACGTCCTCGGGGCGGCACACCCGGCCGAACGGGGCCCGCGCGTCGAGCTCCGCCGCCGCGCCCACCCCGCCCACCGCCTTCGCCATCCGGTCGCCCATGTCGGTGGCCACCAGGCCGGGAGCCACCACGTTGACGTGCACCCCGTGCGCACCCTCCTCGCCGGCCAGCGTCCAGGCGAGCGCCTCCAGCGCCGCCTTCGCCATCGAGTACGGGGCGCCGCCCGGCATCGGGTCGACCACGGCCGCGCTGGACAGCAGGATCACGTCCCCGCGCGGGAGCGCCCGCATCCGAGGGACCAGCAGCCGGCACAGGTGGTGCGCGGCGAAGGCGTGCGCGGACATCAGCCGGAGCAGCTCGGCCGGGTCGGTGTCGGTGACCCCCAGACCCCGGCTGGCGATGCCGGCCGAGTGCACCAGGATGTCCACCCGGCCGAACTCGCCGAGCACCGCCTCGGCCAGCTCCGCGTCCTGCTCCGGGTCGTCCACCGAGTACCGGAACGCCGACGCCTTGCGGCCGATCGCGCGCACCCGGTCGACCACGTCGGCCGCGGCCGCCTCGTCCCGGCGGTAGTTGACCGCGACGTCCACCCCGTCCCCGGCCAGCCGCAGCGCGACCGCCCTGCCGATGCCCCGGCTGCCCCCGGTGACCAGCGCGACCCTGCCCTCGGTCACCCGGCTCCCTGTTCCCGGGCGGCGCCGGGCTGGCCCGAGCCGGAGGCGACCGGGGTCTCGGCCAACCGCCGCTCCACGGTGGCCCGGTTCGGCATCAGCAGCAACGCCACCATCGAGATGACGCAGCAGATGATGATGTACCAGGCGATCCAGGTGTAGGTGCCGGTCTCTTCCAGGATCCAGGCGGCGATCAGCGGGGCCGGTCCGCCGGCGATCACCGAGGCCAGCTGGTAGCCGATGCCCGCGCCGCTGTAGCGCACGTTCGTGCCGAACACCTCGGCGATCAGCGCGGCCTGCGGCCCGTACTGCATATCGTGGAAGATCAGCGACAGCACGATCGCCAGTGCCACCAGCAGGCCTATCCTGGTGTCCAGCATCAGGAAGTACGGGAACGCGAACGCGCCGGTCAGCACGATCCCGATGCCGTACATCCGGCGCCGGCCGATCAGGTCCGACAGGTAGCCGAACAGCGGGTTGCTGACCAGCCCGACCAGCGCCGCGATCATCACGTAGAACAGCACCTCGTTGCGTTCCAGCTTGAGCTGCTTCGTGACGTAGGTCAGCACGAACGAGGTGAACAGGTAGAACGGGGCCTGCTCGGACATCCGGACGAACGCCGAGACCAGGACCTCGCGCCACTGGTGCTTCAGGACCTCGATCACCGGCTGGCGCACCACGCCCTTGGCCGCGCGCAGCCGGGCGAAGTCCGGGCTCTCCAGCACCCGCAGCCGCACGTACAGGCCGACGCCGATCAGGACCACGGACAGCAGGAACGGCACCCGCCAGCCCCAGGTGAGGAAGGCGGGGCCGGTCAGCGCGCTCATCAGGCCGGTGACCCCGGTGGACAGCACCAGACCCATCGGCACGCCGAACTGGGGCCAGCTGGCGAACAGCCCCCGCCGGTTGCTGTGGCCCCACTCCATCGCCAGCAGCACCGAGCCGCCCCACTCGCCGCCGACCCCGAGGCCCTGCGCCACCCGCATCAGCACCAGGATGATCGGCGCGGCGACCCCGATGGTGTCGTAGCCGGGCAGGATCCCCATGACGAAGGTGGACACACCCATCAGCAGCAGGGTGGCGATGAGCGTGGTCTTGCGCCCGATCCGGTCGCCGTAGTGCCCGAAGATCGCCGCGCCGATCGGCCGGGCCGCGAACCCGACGAACTGGCTGCCGAAGGCGTAGAGCACGCCGGCGAACGCGTCCTGGCCGGGGAAGAACAGCGGCCCGAGCACGAGCGCGGCCGCGGTGTTGAAGACGAAGAAGTCGTACCACTCGATCGTGGTGCCGATGGCGCTGGCCACCACGGCCCGGCGCCTCGGTCCCCGGTTCTCGGCCTTGTCCACCGCTGCGGTCATCGCCCACCTCCGGAGATCGTCGGCCGGTCGGCGCGGCGACGGCTCCGCTCCGATGCAGCCTGGTGGGCCGCATCCTCCCTCGTCGTCACCCGTTGGGGCAGTGCTCCGAACGGGTGAATGATCGGCAAGCTCCGGTATTCGGCCCCCGGCGGCGGGTCAGGTCGGCGCGGCCAGGTGCTCCAACCGGCGGTGCAGGTGTTCCACGTGGTCCTCGGCCTCCGGCTTCATCAGCACGCTGCGCAGGATCCGCGCGCCGTCGGCGTCCCTGACCAGTCCCGGGTGCCGGGCCAGCAGCCGGTCCGCGTCCACCCGCAGGGTGCTCAGGTACACCGGGTCGACCGGGTCGGCCATCCCGGCGGCGAGCACCCGGGCGCTGGCCGCGTCCACCCCGGCCACCGATCCGGCCACCGGGAGGTAGCTCACGATGTCCAGCTCCGGGGGCACGAACAGCGCCAGCCGCTCGGAGGCGCGCAGCCGCTCCGCCCACGCCAGCGCGGCCCGCCGTCCCGCCGCGAGCACCCGGCCCAGCCCGTCGGCGGTGGGCGGCAGCACCCGGAAGGTCAGCCACAGCGCGGCCGCCGCCGCCCCGGCCCGCGAGCACTCCAGGCTGATCTCGCCCAGGTGCGGCTCGTCCGAGGTGAAGTAGGTGTACGGGGAGTCGTGCCGGTAGTGGCGGGCGGCGTCCGGGTCGGCGAACAGCACCGCGCCGCACCCGTAGGGCTGCAGGCCGTGCTTGTGCGGGTCGACCACCACCGAGTCGCACCGCGCGATCGCCCGCCAGGGGTCCGGGTCCAGCCCCTCCGCCCCGCCGGATCCGGCCAGCAGCGTGAAGAACCCGCCGTAGGCGGCGTCCACGTGCACCCGCGCGCCGTACCGGCTGGCCAGCTCCAGCACCCGGTGTACCGGGTCGACCGCGCCCACCCCGGTGGTGCCGGCCGTGGCCACCACGGTGCCCACCCTGCCGGTGGCCAGCTCGCCGGCCAGCGCGTCGAGGTCCAGCCGGCCGGCGTCGTCGGCGGGCACCGGATGACCGGCCGTCCCGAGCAGCCGGCACATCCGGCCGTGCGTGTAGTGCGCCTCGGTGCTGTAGGCGACGCCCCGGTCGGGGTGCAGCTCCCTGGCAACGTACAGCGCCTCGAGGTTGGCGATGGTGCCGCTGCTGGTCAGGTGCCCGAGGTGGGTGGCCATCCCGAACATCCCGGCCAGCTCCGCGACCACCTCGCGCTCCATCGCGGCGGTGGCCGGGCCGCCGTCCAGCGCGTGGTTGTTCGGGTTCACCAGCATCGCCGCCAGGTAGCCGACCACCGCGGCCGGGTGCGGCGGCTTGATCATCTGCCCGGCGTAGCGGGGGTGGAAGAACGGGTAGTTGTCGCGCAGCCGGTCTGCGAGCTCGGCGAAGGCCGCGCCGAACCGCTCGTCGCCGACCGCCACCGACGGGTGCTCGGCCGGCCGCCCGTGCTCGTCCGACCAGCGGCGGTGCGCGGCCAACGCCTCGGTCAGCCAGTAGCCCAGGTCCACCCCACGTTCCTACCCTGAGCGGCCGCGCGCCGCCGGTGCGCGATGATGAGCGGGATGAGTACCCAGGACGCCGGCCTGCCGGCCCGGCCGGTGATCGGCGTGCTGCACCCCGGCGCGATGGGCGCGGCGCTCGGCTCGGCGCTCAAGGCGAGCGCCGGCGCGGTGGTGTGGGCCGCCGAGGGGCGCTCCCAGGCCACCTCCAAACGCGCCGAGCTGGCCGACCTGATCGGGGTCCCGGACGTGACCGAGCTGGCCCGCCGCAGCCACCTGGTGGTCTCCATCTGCCCGCCGCACGCCGCGCTGGAGACCGCCGAGCGGGTGGCGGCGGCGGTGGCCGACCGGGCGCCGGCGGAGCGACCGCTGTACGTCGAGGCCAACGCCGTGGCGCCGGGCACCGTGCGCAGGATCGCCGGGTTGCTCGGCGAGGACAGGGTGGTGGACGGCGCCGTCATCGGCCCGCCCGCGTGGCGCGCCGGACGGACGGTGCTGTGGCTGGCCGGGCGGCACGCGGCGACGGTGGCCGGGCTGTTCGCGGGCACCCCGTTCGAGCCCAGGGTGCTGGGGAAGCGGCTCGGCTCGGCCAGCGCACTGAAGGCCTGCTACGCGCTGCGCACCAAGGCGCTGCCGACGATCTGGCTGCAGCTGGACGAGGCCGCGCGGCGCGCCGGGGTGGCCGACGAGCTGCGCGCCGAGCTGGCCCGCGACGGGGTGGACCTGGACGAGCAGCTCGCCGGGATCACCGAGCGGGCCGGGTCGAAGGCCTGGCGGTGGGCCGGCGAGATGGACGAGTCGGCCGAGGCGATGGCCGAGCTGGGCCTGCCGGACGGGTTCTCCCGGGCCGCGGCGGACAGCTACCGCAGGATGTCCGGCCCCCGGTAGCCGCCCGCCCGCCCGGCCGGCCCGCGCGCTCAGTCCTGGGCTCAGCCCAGCAGCGCCCGCAGCAGCTTCTTGGCCCGCTCGGTGTACGGCGGGTACATGAACCCCGGGTCGGGGCGGGCCGGCTTGGCGAACACGGCCTTGCGGTGGCTGAACGTCTGGAAGCCCCACTCGCCGTGGTATGCGCCCATCCCGCTGGTCCCCACCCCGCCGAACGGCAGCGAGGGAACCAGGCAGTGCATCGACAGGTGGTTGATCACGGCGCCGCCCGAGCTGACCTCGGCGAGCAGCCGGTCGCGGTCGCGGCGGTTGTTGCTGAACAGGTACGCGGCGAGCGGCTTCGGGCGGGCGTTGACGAACGTGATCGCCTCGCTCAGCGACGCCACGGTGAGCACCGGCAGGATCGGCCCGAAGATCTCCTCGGACATCACCGGGGAGGCCGGGTCGGGGTCGACCAGCACCGTGGGCTCCATGGTCAGCGCGTCCCGGTCGTGCGCGCCGCCGGCGGCCACCGTGCCGGACGGGGTGGCCAGCAGCCCGGCGAGCCGGTCGAACTGGCGCTCGTCGACGATCCGCAGCCCGGGGTCGCCGCCGTCCTGGAACGTCCGCAGGGTCTCGGTGATCAGCGTGACCAGCTCGTCCCGCACCGGCTCCTCGACCAGCACGTAGTCCGGGGCGATGCAGGTCTGCCCGGAGTTGAGCAGCTTGGTCCAGGCGATCCGGCGGGCGGCCACCTCCAGGTCGGCCTCCCGGGTGACGATCACCGGGCTCTTGCCGCCCAGCTCCAGGGTCACCGGGGTGAGCGTCTTCGACGCGCCGGCCATCACCTTCTTGCCGATCTCCGGGCCGCCGGTGAAGAAGGCGTGGTCCAGTGCCTGGTCGAGCAGCAGCTGGGTGGTGTCCGCCTCGCCCTCCAGCACCGCGACCGCGTCCGGGTCCAGGTACTCCGGGAGCAACCGGGCGAGCAGCGCGGCGGTCGCCGGTGCGTGCTCGGAGGGCTTGACGACCACGCAGTTGCCGGCCGCGACCGCGCCGACCACCGGGCCGAGGGTCAGGAACACCGGGTAGTTCCACGGGCCGATGACCAGCACCGTGCCCAGCGGCTCGTACTGGTAGAACGCCCGGCCCGGCTGCATGGCCAGGGGCAGCGCCGAGCGGCGGCGGCGCATCCACCGGCGCAGGTGCTTGCGGGCGTACACCGCCTCGGCCTTGGTGCTGGCCACGTCGCCCAGCCAGGCGTCGTGCGCCGGGCGGCCCAGGTCGGCGCCCAGCGCCTCCGCGATGTCCGCCTCGCGCTCGTCCAGCAGCCGCTCGAGGCTCTCCAGCTGGGCAAGCCGCCACCGCACGTCGCGGGTGCGCCCGCCGCTGAACGTGGCCCGCAGCCGGGCGACCGCCCGTTCGACCTCCTGTCGACCGGCCACCGGCCGGGGTGTGGCGTAGGTCACGTTGGCGGGCTTCCGGTCGGACACCGAGGTCATGGTCGCTCTCTGTTCTGCTCGCCTGCAGGTCAGCGCCACGTCCGGCGCAGTACCGACGGTATGTCAGCAGAGGGTGTGCTCACAACGGGCGTACCGTTCGCCGCGGGCTGGAAAACGTCGGGCGGTACCGCCCTTCGGGTGGTCGAGCGCGCCCGTCGGACGAAAACGCCCGGACGGCGAGAAGGCGGCCCACCGGGTTCGCCAGCGGTTGCGACCCCACTGACGGTTGCTTAACGTGCCCGTAATGTAGCCGTGTCGGGGCATCCGGGAGTGGGATGGCCCGTCGCCCGGGGAAAGGCAGCGACGCCATGACCTCTACTTTGTCGGTTGGTTCGATCGACTCGGGTGCCACCGCCGCGTTCCGGCAGGGCACCGGCTCCCCCGTGGTGCTGTTGCACGGCGTCACCATGTCCTGGCGCGCCTGGCGCCCCGTCCTGCCCTTCCTGGTCGGCCGGCACGACGTCTTCGCTCCCACGCTGCCCGGTCACCGGGGCGGCCCCGAGCTCGTCCCCGGCGACCAGCCCGGCCTGGCGGCCCTGGTCGACGAGGTGGAGCGACAGCTCGACGACGCCGGCATCGACACCGCGCACCTGGTCGGGAACTCCCTCGGCGGCTGGGTCGCGCTGGAGCTGGCCCGGCGCGGGCGGGCCATGTCGGTCGTCGGGCTGTCCCCGGCCGGCACCTGGAAGGCCCGCCGCGACCTGATCCGGCTGCTGTTCATGTTCCGGATGGCGCACATGGCGCTGGGCAGCCCCCAGCTCGGTGCGCTGGCCCGCACCGGCCCGCTCAGCCGTGCCGCGATGAAGCGCACGATGGAGCGGCCGGGGAACATCCCGAGGGACGAGCTGGCGGAGATGCTCGACGACGCCAGCGAGTGCCGGATGATGGCCGCGCTGCTGTCCGGCGAGGCCCGGCTCGAGCTGATGCACGACTTCGACGTCGCGCTGTGCCCGGTGCACATCGCGTGGTCCGGCAAGGACAAGGTCATCCCGTACGGCCGCTACGGCCGCCCGATGCAGGACACCGTGCGCGGCGCCGAGTTCAGCGTGCTGCCCGGCGTCGGCCACGTGCCGATGTACGACGACCCCCGGCTGGTGGCCCGCACCATCCTGGAGATGACCACCTCGGTGGACGCCACCTACCGGGTGATCGACGAGCCGGCGCGGGACAGTCGCAACGGCCGGCACGCCCGAAACGCCCGGCGCGCCCGGTACGAGAGCGGCGCCCGGTACGAGCGGCGCCGGTCGGCCTGAGGCCGGCCCGGGACCGGTCGCGGGCCGTCGGCCCGTCGGCCCGGTGGCGGCCCGGCGGCGGCCCGTCGGCCCGGCGGCGGATCGTCAGCGCGGCGGGGCGGCGAGGCCCTGGCGGGTGAGCAGCAGCGCGGTGTCGATCACAGTGCTGAGCGAGCCGCGGTTCGGGTTCCACCACTCGGTCGCCGAGTTGAGGCCGCCGATGACGATCATGCGGGCCGCGCGCAGGTTCAGCGCCGGGTGGATCTCCCCGGCGGCGTGCGCGTCCTCGATCAGGTTCTGCCAGGTCTGCCCGTAGGAGCGCTGCTCGGCGAGCTGGCGGCGGCGCATCTCCATCGGCAGCTGGGGGCCGTTGCGGATGGCGGCCGAGGCGTAGTCGGACAGCCGCAGCACCACCTCCAGGTGTGCCCCCACCGCCGCGCAGATTCGGTCCAGCCCGGTGGCGTCCGGCGGCAGCGCGGCCAGCGCCTCCTCGACGTGCCGCAGCGCGGTGGACATGCCCAGCGTGACGACCTCCTCGATCAGCTCCTCGCGGGAGGCGAAGTAGTAGTACAGCGCGGGCGCCTGGACCTGGGCGATCTGCGCGATGTCCGACAACCGGGTGCCGGCGTACCCGTTGCGGGCCAGCACGGTCGCCGCCGCGTCCAGGATGCGCTCGCGGGTGCGCGCGGACTTGGTCGGCTCGGCCCCCGTCCTGCCCCTCGGGCCGCCGTCCCGGTCGTGCGCGGAGCGCTGCCTCGGCATCCCCGCATCCTATGGGCCGCCCGGCCGGGACGGCCGAGGACCGACCCCGCCGGTCCGGCCCGTCGGCCGGCCTCGGGTCGGCCCGGCGGTCCCCCGGGTCGGCCGGGCTCGGTTCGTCAGCCCAGGACGGCCCAGCCGTGCGCGGGGAGCAGCACCCGGGTGTCCTCGCGGCCCGGATCGAGCAGCTCGGCCTCGCCGGCGAGTACCTCGCCGGCGCCCGGGGCGGGTAGCTCGGCGGGGTCGTCGTCCATGCTCAGCGCGGTGAGCACCCGGCTGCCGTCGTGCTCGGCCACCAGCACCAGCTGGGTGTTGGTCAGGTGCAGCTGCCCGCTGCGGGCGTGGTGCAGCCACGGGTGCCGGCGGCGCAGCCCGATCAGCTCCTGGTGCAGCCGGTAGGTGGGCCAGCCGAACGGGGCCAGCGAGTTCTCGTCGGCGGGGAACTCCGGCCGTACCGCGTCGTCCCCGCCGGCACGCTCCTCCTTGACACCCCGGAACGCCTGCTCGTCGCCGTAGTACACGCACGGGGTGCCGCCGAGGGTGAACAGCAGCGCCAGCGCGTGCGGCAGGTGGCGCTCGTCGTCGAGCACGCTGGCCACCCGGGACACGTCGTGGTTGCCCACGAAGGTCAGCGGCACGAAGCTGTCCAGGAACTCGTCGTGCCGGCCCAGCGCCCAGGCCAGCTCGAACAGGTTGCCGTCGTTGATCGAGCTCCAGACCGCCTTCCACAGCTCGTACTGGGTCACCGCGTGCATGCCGGTCGCCTTCACCGTGCCGACGTAGTCGCCGTGGATCACCTCGCCCACCAGGTAGACGTCCGGGTGGGCGGCGCGGACCCGGCCCAGCACGTCGGCCCAGAACGAGGTCGGCACCGCGTAGGCCGCGTCCAGCCGCCACCCGTCGGCTCCGGCGGCCAGCCAGTGGCACATCACGTCGGTGACGTAGTCGGCCACCCTCGGCTCGTCGTGGTTGAACGCCACCAGCTCGCGGTGACCCTCGAAGGTGGCCCAGTCCGGCTCGCCGCCGTCCGCCCAGCTGATCCGGAACCAGCGGGCCTCCGGGGAGCCCGGACCGCCCTCCAGTGCCAGCCGGAACTTCTCGAACCCGTGGCCGACGTGGTTGAACACCCCGTCCAGCAGCACCCGCAGGCCCCGCGAGTGGGCGGCCTCCAGCAGCGCGTCGAAGTCCGCGCGGTCACCGAGCCGGGGGTCGATCGTGTAGTGGTCGGTGGTGTCGTAGCCGTGGGTGGCCGACGCGAACACCGGGCCCAGGGCCAGCCCGGACGCGCCGAGCCGCACGGCGTAGTCCAGCCAGTCGGTCAACCGGTCCAGCCGCCCGGCGCCCGCCGGCGCCGGCCGCCCGTCCGGGCCGGAGGCACCCGCCGCCTCCGGCCCGGAGGCACCCGCCGCCCCGACGAACCCCAGCGGGTAGACCTGCCAGAAGATCGCGTGCTGCACCCAGTCCGGTTCCGTCACGGGCCGCACGCTACTTCCCACCGGGCCGCGCGCCCGGCTCGCCGCTCCGAACGGTGCACCGAGGGGGTACCCGGCGGCGCGCGGGCAGGCCGGGCGTGACCCGGTGGACGTAGGGTGAGCGGGTGGTTGCGTCGAAGCCAGGGTCACCGTCCGATGCGCCGGCCGGCTCGCTGCTCGGCGCCCCCGACCGGGGCGACGACCGGGTCGCCGTGACCGTCGGCGACCGGGGGCTGCGCCGTGCGGAGCTGTTCGCCTCGGCGGCCGCGGTCGGCGAGCGGGTGCGTGGTGCCGGAGCGGTCGCGGTGCACGCCGAGGCCAGCCTGTCCACCGTGGTGTCCGTGCTGGGCTGCCTTCTGGCCGGCGTGCCGATCGTCCCGGTGCCGCCCGACTCGGGCCCGGGGGAGCGGAAGCACGTGCTGGCCGACAGCGGCGCGGAGCTGTGGCTGGGCGCCGCCCCGGACGGCGGGGCGGACGGCGCGGCGCTGCCCCCGGTGGTCCCGGTCGAGCCGGACGCGCGCTCCGATGCGTCCTGGCCGGCCGCCGCGCCCGGCGACACGGCGATGATCATGTACACCTCGGGCACCACGGGCAGCCCGAAGGGAGCGGTGCTCACCCACGGCGCGCTGGCCGCCGGGCTGGACGGGCTGGCCGACGCCTGGGCCTGGACCGCCGACGACGTGCTGGTGCACGGCCTGCCGTTGTTCCACGTGCACGGCCTGATCCTCGGCGTGCTCGGGCCATTGCGGCGGGGCGGCCCGCTGGTGCACACCGGCCGGCCCCGGCCCGAGGCCTACGCGGACGCCGCCACCCGGCACGGCGGTTCGATGTTCTTCGGGGTACCGACGGTGTGGTCGCGGATCGCGGCCGACCCGGCGAGCGCGCGGGCCCTCGGCGGGGCGCGGCTGCTCGTCTCCGGCAGCGCGGCGCTCCCGCCGTCGGTGTTCCGCGACGTGGCCGAGCTGGCCGGTCAGCCGCCGGTAGAGCGCTACGGTATGACCGAGACGATGATCACCTTGGCCGTCCGGGCCGACGGCGAGCGCCGGCCCGGCTGGGTCGGGGTACCGATCGACGGGGTCACCACCCGCGTGGTTGACGACGCCGGGCAGCCCGTGGCCGCCGACGCCGAGACCATCGGCGACCTGCAGGTGCGCGGCGCGTGCCTGTTCGGCGGCTACCTCGGCCGCCCGGAGGCCACCGCCGCGAGCTGGACCGACGACGGCTGGTTCCGCACCGGGGACGCCGCCGTTCTCGACGCCGCCGGCTACCACCGCATCGTCGGCCGCCGCTCCTCCGACCTGATCAAGACCGGCGGCTACCGGGTCGGCGCGGGCGAGGTGGAGGCCGCGCTGCTGGACCACCCGGCGGTCGCGGAGTGCGCCGTGGTGGGCCTGCCGGACGACGACCTCGGGCAGCGCATCGTGGCCTTCGTGGTGCCGGACGGGTCCCCGGCGGCCGACGAGCTGATCCGGCACGTGGCCGGCCAGCTGTCGGTGCACAAGCGGCCCCGGGAGGTGCGCCTGGTGGAGAGCCTGCCGCGCAACGCGATGGGCAAGGTGCAGAAGGCGCGGCTGACCGAGTGACCGCCGAGCAGCTCGACGACGCCGGCCCCGGGTACCCGGCGCCCGCGTCGCTGGACCACCTGGTGCTCGCCGCGCCCGACCTGGGCGCCGCCGCGCGCCGGTTCGCCGAGCTGACCGGGGTGGACCCGGTGCCCGGCGGTCGCCATGAGGGCCTCGGGACGGCCAACGTGCTGGTCGGCCTGGGTGGCACGGCCTACCTGGAGATCATCGGGCCGGACCGGGCGCAGCCCACCCCGGACCGCCCCCGGCCGTTCGGCATCGACGCGCTGGACCGGCCCCGGCTGACCGCGTGGGCGATCCACCCGGACGACCTCGACGCGCGGGTCGCGGCCGCCCGCGCGGCCGGCCACGATCCCGGCGACCCGCGGCCGCTGTCCCGCGCCGCCCCGGACGGCGAGCTGCTGCGCTGGCGGCTGACCTGGCCGGACATGGCCGACGGGATCGCGCTGGTGCCGTTCCTGATCGACTGGGGCGACACCCCGGCGCCGCCGGAGCGCGGCCTGCCGGTGGTCGAGCTGGTCGACCTGGCGGCGAGCCACCCGAGACCGTCGGCGGTCCGGGCGTCGCTGGCCGCGCTCGGTGTGGACCTCCCGGTGCACCTGGGCACCCGGGCCTCGCTGCGCGCCCGGCTGCGCGGCCGGCACGGCCCGGTGGTCCTGGACTGACCGCCCCGGAGCGCTCCCGGCCGCCCGCGCCGAGCACCGACCGGGTCCACATCGTCCCGGTGACCAGCATGAACAGCGCCATCGGCACTATCGAGGACAGCGCGGCCGCCGGCCCGACGACGCCCGGCACCCAGGCCGGCAGGGTGTCGGTGATCAGGGTGAACAGCGCCAGATTGGAGTCCGCCAGCCCGGGGACCACCAGCAGCGAGACGAACCCGAGCAGCGTCGGCACGAACAGCAGCAGCTGGTAGATGGCAGCACCAGGGCGTTCCCGCGCAGCACCTGGGGCGAGCGCGCGCCGAGGAATCCGGATCCTTCAGCACGGACACCCGTGCGCTCCCACGCAGCCCGCTGACCAGCACGAACGCCTCGGACACCAGGAACGCGTACGACCAGCCGGCCGCGCCGAGGTAGCTGAAGCTGGTGTCGGTCTCGCCGGCCATCAGCACCCAGATCAGCAGCAGCCCCGTGCTGCGGTCGGCCACGTCTGGTTCACCAGCGGGACGGCGGCCAGGAACCGCGGCGGCGGGCCGAGCCAGCACAGCGAGCGCCGGCCGGCGAACAGTCGTCGCAGCACCGCGTCGCCCCTTCGGGCCGGTTCTCGGGCGGAGGCGGCGGTGCGTCCGGGTCGGTACGTGGTCAGGGCTCCAGCGGGTGGTCACCCAGCGAGGTGGTGATCCGGTCCGCCGAGGCGCGCAGCGCGTCCAGCTTCGCCCGCACCTGGGCACCGGTGCCGCGCTCGGGCAGGCCCCACAGGGTGAGGCTCACCGGCACCGAACCGTCCGGGCCGAACACCGGCACGCTCAGCAGCCGCACGTCGTACTCGGCGTCGTCGTCGAGGTCGGCCACCGGCTCGAACTGGTGGGACAGCTCCGCGCCGAGCCGCTGCACGTGCTCGCGGCTGTCCCGGTCGCCCTCGGCGTACCGGTCGATGGCGTCCAGCAGCTCGGTGTGCGGGCCGCCACCCAGGCTCAGCGACCAGCCCCGCCGGCGCACCCGGCGCAGCACCGTGAGGTGGTCGGCGCGCTCGGACTCGCTCAGCGTCCGCCCCGAGCGGGCCAGCCAGGCCTCGGTCGTGGCGTCGTCGGCCCAGGCCAGGAACGGCGCGCCGATCGGCGGCACGAACGGGATCCGCTGGCCGACCCGGGTGAACTCGGCGCCGCCGTCCGGCGCTCCCGCGCTGGCCAGCACGACCAGCTGGTCATCGACCGGGGTGATGGCCAGGCACTCCGTGCCGACCTCGGCGGTCAACCGCTCCATCTCCGCCCGGCAGCGGTCCACCAGGCGCAGGTGGCCGACGAAGTCGGTCTCCGCCACGGCGACCAGCGACAGCGGCAGGAACTTGCCGTAGCCACCCTGGAAGAACACCAGCGGCAGCCGCTCGCCGCCGGAGTCCAGCTCGCGGACCCGGCCGAGCACCAGGTAGTGGTCGCCGGCCTCCTGGATCGACTCGAACTCGCACTCGATCCAGGCGGCGACCCCGTCGATCCGCGGCGCGCCGGAGGCGGTGGGCGTCCACCGCACCCCGGCGAACTTGTCGCCGCCCCTGGTGGCGAACGCCCGGCAGACGTCCTCCTGGTCGGCGGCCAGCACGTTGACGCAGAACCGCTCCGCCGTGCGGATCTTCGGGAAGCTGGTCGACGACTTGTCCGGCAGGAACGCCACCAGCGGCGGGTCCAGCGAGACGGAGGTGAACGAGCCGACCGCCATCCCGGCCGGGCTCCCGTCCTCGGCGATCGCGGTGATCACCGTGACCCCGGTCGGGTAGTTGCCCAGCACCTGGCGGAACCGCTGGCCGTCGATCCGGGTGGTCGAACCGGACGTCATCCCTGCTGCCTCCACGTTCCGTGCGATCACGATCCGCGCACCGGGTCAGGACCGGGGCACGTCCTTCCAGGCCACGTCCCGGTCGGTGCGCGGCTCGCCGGGCAGCCCGAGCACCCGCTCACCCAGGATGTTGCGCATGATCTCCGAGGTGCCGCCCTCGATGGAGTTGGCCAGTGACCGGAGGAACGCCTTGCGCACGTCGGCCGCGGTGCCGCCGCCGGACGAGCGGTCCGGGCTGCTCTCGGTGTAGTCGTCGATCAGCATGCCGTCGATCCCGCGCAGGTCGACGCACAGCTCGTAGATCGCCTTGTTCAGCTCCGCGTAGGACAGCTTGGCGATCGACCCCTCGGGACCGGGCGCCTGGTTGCCCCGCGCTCGCGCGTTGGCCCGCATGTTGGTCAGCCGGGCCGCCTCGGCGGTGGTCCACAGCCGCATCAGCCGGTCGCGCGATGCGGCGTCCGCCCGGCCCGCCTCTGCGGCCGCGCGGAACTCCGCCACGGCCGTGCCGATCGCGCCGTCGCCGCGCCGCGAGTCCCGCCCGCCGATGGCCACCCGCTCGTTGGCCAGCGTGGTGATGGACACCCGCCAGCCCTCACCGACCGCACCGAGCCGGTCGGTCTCCGGGACCTGCACGTCGGTCAGGTACACCTCGTTGAACTCGGCCTGGCCGGTGATCTGCCGCAGCGGGCGCACCTCCACGCCCGGGCTGGTCATGTCCAGCAGGAAGTAGCTCAGCCCCCGGTGCTTGGGCAGGTTCGGGTCGGTCCGGGCCACCAGCAGGCCGCGCCGGGCGATGTGACCCAGCGACGTCCAGATCTTCTGCCCGTTGACCCGGTAGCCGCCGTCCTCGGGGATCGCCCGGGTGGCCAGCGAGGCCAGGTCGGAGCCCGCGCCCGGCTCGGAGAACAGCTGGCACCAGATCTCCTCACCGGTGAACAGCGGCCGCAGCAGGGCCTTCTGCTCCTCGGTGCCGTGCGCGTGGATCGTCGGGGCGGCCATCCCCAGCCCGATCACGTTGCGGGCCGCCCAGTTCTCCGCGCCCGCATCCAGGAACAGCTGCTCGACGCGCCCGTGCAGCGACGAGCTGACCCCCAGCCCGCCGAACCCCTTGTCGAAGTGCACGAAGGCCAGCCCGGCGTCGAACCGCGCCCCGCGCAGCTCGCGGTCCGGGGTGCTGTCCACCGGGTGCTCGGCCAGGAACTCCTTCACCAGCCGCTCGACGTCGGCCCGCTCCGCCTCCGCGCTCACGCGCCCACCTCCGGAATGTCCAGCAGGTTCGCCAGCCGGGAGCGGTGCTTGGCCGGCGACCCGAGGAACAGCTGTGTGCTCTTGGCCCGCTTCAGGTACAGGTGCGCCGGGTGCTCCCAGGTGAACCCGATACCGCCCAGGTTCTGGATGTTGTCCAGCGCCACCCTCGTGTAGGTCTCGCCGCACAGCGACCCGGCCAGCCCGGCGGCGACGCCCAGCTCGTCCGGCTCGTGCACGGCGGTCCAGGTGCCGTGGTAGGCGGCCGAGCGGGCCGACTCGACGGCCACCAGCATGTCCGCGCAGCGGTGCTTGATGGCCTGGAACGAGCCGATCTTCCGGCCGAACTGCACCCGGTTGTTCGCGTACTCCACCGAGATCTCCAGCACCCGGGCCGCGCCGCCGACCTGCTCGCAGGCCATCAGCAGCACTGCGTGGTCGACGGCGGTGGCCAGCGCCCCGGCCACCTCGCCCGGGGTGCCCACGGCGCGTGCCGGGAGGTCGGTGAGCTGCAGCTCGGACAGCGCGCGGGTGGGGTCCAGCGCGGTCAGGGTGCTCCGGGTCAGGCCGTCCGGGGTGCCGGTGACCGCGAACAGCCCCAGCCCGTCGGGGGTGTCCGCCACGACCAGGAGCAGGTCGGCGGCCGCCGCGTCGACCACCACGTCGGCGGTGCCGGTGAGCCGCCAGCCGCCGTCCGCGTCCTGCTCCGCGGTGACGGTGCTGGTCAGCGGGTCGGCCCCGCCCCAGGCCACGGTGGCCACGGTCTGCCCGGCGGCGATCCCGGGCAGGTAGTCGTCGTTCGCCACCTCGTCGCCGACCGCGAGCAGCGCGGTGGTGGCCAGCGCGACGGTGCCCAGGAACGGCGCGCCGAACAGGGCGCGGCCCATCTCCTCGAACACCACGCCGGCCTCGACTAGCGACGCGTCCGAGCCGCCCCAGCGTTCGGGCACGATCAGCCCCTGCAGCCCGAGCTCCTCGGCCGCCTGGCGCCAGACCGAGGGCTCGAACCCGGGGTCGGTCTCCATCAACCGGCGGACCTCGTCCTCGGCGGACCGTTTCTCCAGGAACCGGCGGACGACCGCCCGCAACTCCTCGGCCTCGGCCCCGGGGGTGAACGTCACGCGCCTGTCGCCTCCTTGCGGCCGGTGGGGCGGCCGGTAACCCTCCCGGCAGCTTAGGCGTTAATCGGCCACTCGGCGGGGTGATCAGTCCGCGACCCCGGACCTGGTCAGGACGTCGCGGGGCGGGACACGATGTGGGTGTGGTCGTCGTCGAGGCCGATCGCGCCGTGGTCGCCGACCACCATCGGAGCCGGCCCGGGGGAGGACCCGACCATCGTCTTGTCCTTGGCCTGCCAGACCACGGTGTCCCTGCCGTCCCGGGTGCCGTAGACCAGGCCGCGGTGGGCGGCGGTGATCAGCGGGGCGGTCTCGTTGCTGGCGTTGTAGTCGGGCAGCGTCCAGAGCCGCTGGCCGGTCTGGGCGTCCGCGGCGGCCACCGCTCTGCCCTCGGCCCGGCTGTCCGGGGCGAAGCAGATCGCCGTGGCCGCGTCGTCGTAGACGCACCGGGCGGACGGCGTCGGCGGCACCGCCAGCGAGCCGGCCGCCGCCCCGGTCGAGGCGTTGACCAGCTCGAACATGTTCCGGTTCGCGCCGCTGGTGGCCTGCCCGATCACCGCGACCAGCGTCGGGCCCGCGGGTGAGACGTGCAGCCCGTAGCCGCGGATCCGGGTCCACCGCACCGAACCGTCGACCACCGCGAGCGCGGCCACCCGCACGGTGGAGCTGAGCGGCCCCTCCGGCTCGGCGCCCACCACCAGGTCGCCCACCACGGCACCGGCCGAGAAGTTGTCCCGGCTCCACAGGGTGCGCCCGGAGCCGGCGTCGGCGGCCAGCGTGGTGCTCGAGACGCCGTTGGTCACCGCGAGCACGACGGTGTTCCCGGAGGCGCCGAGCGGGGTCACCGACAGGTTGGTCGACGGGCTGGACGCCCACTCCGGCAGCGCCACCGGCACGCCCTGCGCGGAGTGGTTGTCGGCCCGGACGCTGGTCAGCTCGACGGCGGTGCCGGCGCTCCCGGCCGCCCCGCCTGCGGGCGCCGCGCCCCCGGGCGGGGACGCCCCATCGGACGCGTTCGTGGATGCGTCGCCCGACCCGGACGTGGATCCGCCGTCCGACCCGGACCCCGAGGCGCCCGCGCTCGGCGGCCCACTCGCGCTCGCCGACCCGGAGGCGCCGGCCGATCCGGACGCCTCGGCACCCGCGCCCGTCGACCCGGACGAGCCGTCACCCGCGTCCGGACCGGAACCCGGCGGCCGCGCGGCCCCGGTCGGCGGGGCGGACCCGGCGCCGGGGGCACCCGCGGTCTCGGCCGGCGGGGCCTGCACCAGGAACGGCCAGACGACAGTGGCGCCGTCGCCGCCCGTGGTGAGCAGCGGTGGCCCGCCCGCGCGGCCGGTGCCGGCGGCGACCGGCAGGTGCGGGCGGACGGTGTCGGTGGTCTGCCCCGTCGCGGTGTCGACGATCTTCAGCTCGCCCGGGGAGCCGACGTAGGCGGTGTTCTGGTCGAGCACGACCGGCAGCGGCCGCCCGACCGGGGACTCCCCCTCGGGGACCGGTGGGGCGTCGGCCACCGGCACCGGCGTGCCGAAGGCCACCGGCGGGCCGCTGGGCCGCGCCTCCTCGGTCGAGCAGGCGGTCATGGTCAACGCCGCGGCGAGCAGCGCGACCACCGGGGCCGCGGTCCGGGAGCGACGAGCGAGGGGTCGGGCCGAGCTGACCATGGTGGGTGCCTCCGTCGGGGACCGGGGCGGGGTTCGCCGTAGAACCCGGCCCCGGCGCATCCTCCCAGTAGCCGACCGGACACCCTGAGGCACCTCCGCTTCCCGCGCCGAGACCCGCCCCGGTCCCGGCCGGCGGTTACTGTGGAGTGGTGGACGTCGAGGTCACCCGCCTGCCGGGCGTCGGAGTCAAGCAGGAGCTCAGCACCGCTGGAGGCCGCCGGGTGGGGGTGCTCACCCACCGGGACGGCCGGCGCGAGCTGCTGGTCTCCGACCTGACCGACCCCGACGCCTGCAGCGCCACCGTGGCGCTGAGCGAGGCCGAGTGCGCCACGCTGGGGGCACTGCTCGGCGCGCCGAACCTGGTCGCCCAGCTGCGGGCCGAGCACGCCGAGGCGTCCGGGGTGGCCACCGCGCAGATCCCGGTGGCGCACGGCTCGCCCTACGCCGGTCGCACGCTCGGCGACTCGGAGATGCGCACCCGCACCGGTGCCTCGGTGGTGGCCGTGGTGCGGAGCGGTGCGGTACACGCCTCGCCCCGCCCGGACTTCCGGTTCGCGCCCGGCGACCTGGTCGTCGTGGTGGGCACGCCCGACGGTCTCAAGCACGCCGCCTCGGTCCTCGAGCAGGGCTGACCCCGGTTCTGTGCCCGACACCGCGACCGCGCCGCTGGAACTCGGCGGCCTGTTCTTCGGGCTCGGCGTGCTGGGCCGGTTGGCCAGCCGGATCGGGGTGTCCCCGGTGCCGCTGTACCTGCTCGGCGGGCTCGCGTTCGGTACCGGCGGCCTGATCCCGCTCAGCGGCATCAGCGAATTCACCGAGCCGGCCTCCGAGGTCGGGGTCGTGCTGCTGCTGGGTCTGGAGTACACCGCCACCGACCTGGTGCCCGGGCTCCGCCAGTCGTGCCTGGACTTCTGGACGGCAACGATGTCGACCCCGGTGTGCAGCTGGAGGCTGGCGAACAGGTGCCGGAGGCTGTGCGGCCCGAGGTTGGTGAGCTTCGCGGCCTTGGTGGCCTTCACCATCCAGTAGCGGGCCGGGTTCTCGTGGACGGGCTCATTCTTGGTGGTGGGGAACAGCCACGTCTCCCGCTGCTCGCAGTGCTTGGCCAGATCGAGCACGAGACCCTCGGGGATGGGGACGCTCGTTCGCTGCCGTACTTGGGCGAGCGGATCACCCGGTCACGGACGGCGGCACGGAACACGGAGCGCACCGACTGAAACCGGCTCTTGATCGTCGACGCCGCCAGGGTCTTGTTCAGCGTCTTGATCCATGGCTCGATGTCCCGGCCCGGTCGCGCCTGGTATGGCGCCTTTCTGATAGCCGCCCCCGGGCCCCCGGCGGTGCGGAGTCCAGCGGTGTGAGCAGCGCCGCAGACAGCGAGTGCCGTGGAGTGTTGTCTTTCTGAGATTCAGCCGGGACCGTGGCATTTCTCGGGCACCGTGCATATCCGCGGGTGAAGATCTGAGGTGCTGTCGATGCGGGTACGAGGCGTGCCGTTCTACGGTCAGGACGGATCCCACCGGGCGACGCTGCCGGTGGAGGTCGACGAGCAAGGTGTGCCGCCCTCCGTGGTGCGACTGATCGGATCGGATGGGACCGGGCGGCTGGTGTTGTGTCGCTACCGGGGCGAACCCGGTGCGGGTGGCGGCTGTCGCTGGGCGTGGCGCTACAGCGAGACCGGACGTGAGGCCTGGACCAGCCCCGGCGCGGTCACCGCTGGTGGACCGCCCGCCGGTGGCGACCAGGCGATGTTGCGACTGTTCCTCTCACGCGGGTGGAGCGCGACCGCCGCGGACTAGCTCGCCGTGTGATCGGCGGAGCCTGATGCGTCCTACCCGCGAAACACGCTGGGCGCAGGATACTGGCAGCGACACCGACTGAACGTCGCCACATGTCATCGTGGCGTCCTGCCGCAAGAGCAGGGCACGTGACTTAGCAGCTGACCTCGTCACAATGCGTATGCATGTGGAGGCCCACCAGCCATGACAAATCTGTCGTCGGACACCCACGGTTCTGGGCGCTATGAGCCGCTGCCCGAGCTGTCTGTGCAGGTCGTGAAAGGGGTCTGCGTGCTGCGCGTGAACGGCGAGCTGGACACCTGGACCACGCCCCCGCTGCGATGGCTGTTGAGCCAAGAGCTGAGCGGTGAGTGTCCCGGCCTGGTGGTGGATCTGTCGGGCTGTGCGTTCATGGGCTCATCCGGATTAGCTGCGCTCGTGGCCGCCCGGGACTTAGCTAACGACACAACCATCGGACTTGCCTTGGCCGGCATGACCCCCATCGTGACTCGGGCGCTGAGGGCCGCCGGCCTCGAGCCGCTGTTCGATATCTATGCGAGCGAGATCGACGCCCTCACCGCCCTCACCACCAAGGCCACGGGATATTGACCCGCCCTAGCCGCATTGCTGGCAATCGTGAACGCGACGAACCCCAGATGAGCCAGAGCCATGGGCTCCGACACTTCGGCAGGGGATCCTGCCGGTCACATCCCTTCACGTTCGGTCGCGAGTCCCGGTCCGCTAGTGTTGTGACGCGTATCTGGTTTTAGTGTTTCGCTGAACGATGGGACACTGATGCATGCCGAATCGGGTGCACGTTGTGGCTGTGTCGGTGGCTGAGCGGGCGGAGTTGGAACGGCGGGTCCAGGATCGTGGGGCGCTGGCCCGTGACGTGGCGCGGGCGCGGATCGTGCTGCTGTCCAGTCAAGGATTGACCGGAGCGGAGATCGCCGAGCGGGTGGGCTGTTCGGAACCGACGGTGGTGCTGTGGCGGCGCCGGTTCGCCCAGCAGGGCTTGACCGGGCTGGCTGAACGGGCTC
>DASXJJ010000242.1:0-34678 GCA_036497465.1 Pseudonocardia sp.
TGCGCTGAGCCGGCCGGCCGGCTCAGCGCAGCCGGCCGGCCCACCGGTCTCCGTCAGCGGAAACCGACCTGCAGCAGCGGCTGGCTGGTCTCGGCGAAGAAGTCGTTGCCCTTGTCGTCGACCACGACGAACGCGGGGAAGTCCTCCACCTCGATCCGCCAGACGGCCTCCATGCCGAGCTCCGCGTACTCCAGCACGTCGACCTTGCGGATGCAGTCCTGGGCCAGCCGGGCGGCCTGCCCGCCGATCGACCCGAGGTAGAAGCCGCCGTGCCGCGCGCAGGACTCGGTGACCTGCGCCGACCGGTTGCCCTTGGCCAGCATGACCAGCGAGCCGCCGGCCGCCTGGAAGCGCTCCACGTAGGAGTCCATCCGCCCGGCCGTGGTCGGCCCGAAGGACCCCGAGGCGTAGCCGTCCGGGGTCTTGGCCGGGCCGGCGTAGTACACCGGGTGGTCGCGCAGGTAGTCCGGCATCGGCTCGCCCGCGTCCAGCCGTTCGGCGATCTTGGAGTGCGCGATGTCCCGCGCCACCACCATCGATCCGGTCAGCGCCAGCCGGGTCTTCACCGGCATGGTGGAGAGCTGGGCGCGGATCTCCGACATCGGTCGGTTCAGGTCGACCCGGACCACCTCGCCCGGCTCGTCCAGCTGCTCCTCGGACACCTCGGGCAGGAACCGGGCCGGGTCGCGTTCCAGCCGCTCCAGGAACACCCCGTCGGCGGTGATCTTCGCCTTGGCCTGCCGGTCGGCCGAGCAGGACACCGCGACGCCCACCGGCAGCGAGGCGCCGTGCCGGGGCAGCCGGATGACCCGCACGTCGTGGCAGAAGTACTTCCCGCCGAACTGGGCGCCGATGCCGAACCGCCGGGTCAGGTCCAGGACCTGGGCCTCCAGGTCACGGTCGCGGAACGCCTCGCCGGCCCCGGACCCCTGCTCGGGCAGCGTGTCCAGGTAGCGGGCCGACGCCAGCTTGGCCACCTTGAGGGTGTACTCGGCCGACATCCCGCCGACCACGATCGCCAGGTGGTACGGCGGGCAGGCCGAGGTGCCCAGGGTGCGCAGCTTCTCGTCCAGGAAGGTGGCCAGCCGCTTCGGGTTCAGCAGCGCCTTGGTCTCCTGGTACAGGAACGTCTTGTTCGCCGAGCCGCCGCCCTTCGCGAGCACCAGGAGCTCGTAGCGGGGCTGCTCGCCGGCCAGGTGGGACAGCTCGATCTGCGCGGGCAGGTTGGTGCCGGTGTTGCGCTCCTCCCAGAAGCTGGTCGGCGCCATCTGCGAGTAGCGCAGGTTCAGCTCCTGGTAGGCCTCGAACACGCCGCGGCCGATGGCGGCCTCGTCGGTCTCGCCACCCGCGCCGCCGGTCAGCACCCCCTCGGAGCGCTTGCCGACCACGATCGCGGTACCGGTGTCCTGGCACATCGGCAGCACGCCGCCGGCGGAGACGCAGGCGTTGCGCAGCAGGTCGGTGGCCACGAACCGGTCGTTGGTGCTGGCCTCGGGGTCGTCCAGGATGGCGCGCAGCTGCGCCAGGTGGGACGGGCGGAGCAGGTGCTGGATGTCGGTCACGGCGGCCTTGACCAGGCCGGTGAGGGTGGCGGGTTCGATCCGGAGGAAGTCCCGGCCGTCGAGCGTCAGGGGGGTCACGCCGCCCAGGTCGAGCTCGCGGTACTCGGTGTCGTCCGGGCCGAGGGGAAGCACGTCGGTGTGGTGGTACTCGGGCACGGGATGACGGTACCCGGCCGACACGCGCGGCCCGCGACACGCACGCCCGCGACCACGGCCGCCGGGCGGCGACCACCTGGCCGGGCGGCGACCACCTGGCCGGGCCGCGACCACGCCCGCACCGGCGGACGTCACAGTCGCGACGAGGGCACCGTCCGTGGACGGTGCCCTCGTCGACGTGCCGCGATCGGCTCGCGTAGGTGTCGTGCGGGCGCTCAGCTGGCGTAGGCGCGCAACCGGTTCGCCCGGTCGCCGACCCGCAACTTCGCCATCACCTCACGCTCGATCTGGCGCACCCGCTCCCGCGACAGCCCGAACGTGCGGCCGATCTGGTCCAGCGTGCGCGGCTGGCCGTCGTCGAGGCCGTAGCGCATCCGGATCACGTTCTGCTCGCGCTCGTCGAGCGTGGCCAGCACCCGGCGCAGGTCGTCGTGCAGCAGGTGCGAGATCACCGTGGTCTCGGCGTCGGTGGCCTCACCGTCCTCGATGAAGTCGCCGAGCGGGGCCTCCTCCTCGTTGCCCACCGGCATGTCGAGGCTCACCGGGTCACGCGAGTGGTCCAGCAGGTCGGCGATCTTCTCGACCGGGATCCCGGACTCCCGGGCGATCTCCTCGTGGGTGGCGTCCCTGCCCAACCGCTGGTGCATGTCGCGCTTCACCCTGGCGATCTTGTTGACCTGCTCCACCAGGTGCACGGGCAGCCGGATGGTGCGGGCCTGGTCGGCCATGCCTCGGGTGATCGCCTGACGGATCCACCAGGTGGCGTAGGTGGAGAACTTGAAGCCCTTGGCGTAGTCGAACTTCTCCACCGCGCGGATCAGGCCCAGGTTGCCCTCCTGGATCAGGTCGAGCAGCGGCATGCCGCGCCCGGTGTACCGCTTGGCCAGCGACACCACCAGCCGCAGGTTGGCCTCGAGCAGGTGGTTACGCGCCCGGCTGCCGTCGCGCACCAGCGCCCGAAGGTCGGCGGCGCGGGCGGCGGGTACATTGGGCTCGGTGTCGAGCACGTGCTTGGCGAAAACGCCGGCCTCGATCCGCTTGGCCAGGTCGACCTCCTGCTCGGCGGTCAGCAGCGCGCGTTTTCCGATACCGTTGAGGTAGACGCGGACCAGGTCGGCGGCGGGGCTCTGCGCGTCGAGCTCCTCGGCCGTCGGCTCGTAGTCCAGGTCGGCCGGAGCCTCGGCTCGTGCCCGGAGTGCTGTCTTCGGCGCAGTCATCTGCGGTCCCTCCCTACGCGTGCCGCCGGGGTGTGTGCTGTTGGCTACCCGCTCAGCGGCCTCACCATGTAATACGCACCAGGCCGCTGAATCGTTCCCACTTCGGGTACGTGTGCTGCGGCACTCTGAGAGTGCTGAGACCGATGCTGAGCCCGCCGGGCTCGCCGTTGATCTCCGTGCGCCGGCCCAGGGCGTGGCGTCGACCCCCGCCCGAGCGGCCCCCGCCGAGGCCTGGCGTGCCGGTCCATCCGCCGTGGGGACGCCCGGGAAGTAGGTCCGCGTGGGTGACCGGTGTCGGTTCCGCCGGACACACACGGGGTGAGGGTGGACTCATTTCGGGCGAGAATGGGGTCATGAGCGAGCATCGGTCCGGCGGGAACGGCCGGCGGTCGGGCATGGATTCCTGGTCCACGCAGATGGACGCGCTCGGCGGGTTCATCCGCGCGCAGCGGCAGCTGGCGAAGCTGTCCCTGCGCGAGATGGCCAACCTGACCAGCGTCTCGAACGCCTACCTGAGCCAGATCGAACGGGGCCTGCACCAGCCGTCGCTCAAGGTGCTGCGCTCGATCGCCGACGCACTGGACCTGAGCAGCGAGCAACTGCTCGGTCAGGCCGGCTGGATGTTCCCGGGCAACGGCCACCGCGCCTCCGGCTCCCGGTCCACTGCCACGGTGGTCGACGTCGCCGAGGCTGATCCGGCCGGTTCGACAGGGGCGAGCTCCACCGAGCAGGCGATCCGACGGGACGCCCGGCTGTCCCCGGCACAGCGCGAGGCGCTGCTCGGGGTGTACCGCAGCTTCGTGGACGGCACCGACGAGGCGTGAGCGCCGGCCGCCGGTCGGCGTGGTGGCCGACGAGCCCGGGACCGGGCCATCGAGGACCCGGGCCATCGAGGGACCCGGGCCACCTGAGATCCGGCGCATGGGGCATCGGGTGACCGCGACCGTCCCGGTCGGCGGGCCGGGAGCCGGTCCCTATGCGGCGGCGCAGGGCCCCGACGGCGCGCCGTGGGTGACGCTGGTGCACGCCGGACGTCTCGCCCGCGTGGGCACGGACGGGACGGCCCGCCAGGTCGGGCCGGCCGTCGCGGGGGTGCCGGTCGTGCCAGCTGGTCACCGGCCCGGACGGGGCGCTGTGGTTCACCCGCAACGGGGACGACCGGATCGGGCGTCTCACCCCGGACGGCGTGCCGACCGAGTACCCCCTGCCGGCCGGGAGCGGCCCGTACGGGATCACCGCGGGGCCGGACGGCGCACTGTGATGACCGGCGGTTACCTCGGCCGGCTCGGTGTCGAGGGCACGCTCACCACGGTGCCGCTGCCGGACGCGGGCGGGATGCCGGCGATGATCACCTCCGGGCCGGACGGCGCGCAGTGGCTCACCCTCAACGCGGAGAACGCGGTCGGCCGGCTCGACCCGCACGGCCACCGGATCGACACCCACCCGTTGCCGACCGGCGGCGCCGGACCGGTGGGCATCGCCGCCGACCGGGACGTGGTGTGGTTCGCCGAGTTCCTTGCCGGTCGGGTCGGCCGGATCAGCCCGGACGGCGCGATCGAGGAGTGGGACCTGCCGGACCGGGCGTCCAAGCCGCACGCGGTGGCGCCGGACGGGGCCGGTGGCTGCTGGGCGACGCTGTGGGGCAGCGGCGAGCTGGCGTACCTGGACGCGACCGGTGGCTGCACCGTGACCGCGCTGGGGCCGGCGGCGGCGCCGCACGGGCTCGCCGTGGTCGGTTCGGACGTGTGGGTGGCGCTGGAGAGCTGCGCGGTCGTCCGTGTCGGGCCCGCCTGACGGCGGTAGCGGCGTCCGTGTCGTGCCCGCCTGACGGCGGTAGCGGCGTCCGTGTCGGGCCCCGCTGACGGCGGTACCGCGCCCGGCGGGTGGGATCCGGACGGGCGCCCTCGGCGGAGCCGGACTCAGTCCCGGGCGGGCGGCGGCGCCTCGACGAGCACGGTGAACGGGCCGTCGTTGACCGACTCCACCGCCATCTCCGCGCCGAACCGCCCGGTGGCCACCTCGGCGCCGCGCTCCCGCAGCCGCCGCACGACGTCGTCCACCAGCGGCTGCGCCCGGTCCGGGGGAGCGGCCGCCGTCCAGGAGGGGCGCCGGCCCTTGCGGGTGTCGCCGTAGAGGGTGAACTGGCTGACCACGAGCAGCGGGGCCGCCGCGCTCGCGCAGGACTCCTCGTCGCGCAGGATCCGCAGCTCGTGCAGCTTGCGGGCCACCGTCTCGGCCTGCCCCGGGCCGTCGTCGCGGTGCACACCGAGCAACACCAGCAGCCCGGGGCGGTCGATCTCGCCGACCACCTCGCCGTCCACCCGCACGCTGGCCCTGGTCACCCGGGCGGCCACCGCCCTCACCGGCCCACCGCCAGCCCGCCGCCGGACGCCGGCCCGCCGCCCACTGCCGGAGCGCCGCCCACCGCCGGCCCGCCGGCCAGCGCCGGAGCGCCGCCGGACGTCGGAGCACCGCCCGACCCGTCGGTCCACCCGGCGGGGACCAGCAGCCCGTGCCGGACCAGCTCCCGCACGGCGGGCAGGGTGGCCGCGACCAGCTCGTCGGTGTCCCGGCCGTGCGCCACGGCGAGCAGCGCCAGCAGCTCACCCAGCGGCAGGAACCCCTGGCAGCCGGCGAGCAGCGCCGCGGCCGGCTCGTCCAGCTCGTGCCGCCAGCCGGGGCCGTCGGTGCGGCGCACGGTGGCCAGCACCTCCCGCCAGCCGTCCTCACCGGCCACGGAGGACCGCTCGAGCAGCACCGAGGGCGCCACAGTCAGCGCGGCGGCCAGCAGCGCCTCGTCCGTGCCGTGCGCGCGCAGCCACGCCACGCGGTCCAGCCAGCCGCCGGTCTCCGGGCCGAGCGGGCCCGCCGGGGCGTCCCGCAGGTCCTCGCACAGCACGGTCAGCGCCGACCCGGCCGGGGCGCGGCGCAGCGTGACGAACCCGAAACCGACGCCCTCGACCTCGACCTCGGCGAACCAGGCCAGCCACTCGGCGGCCTCCCGCTGGCCCTCCGGCGAGCCCGGGTCGACGCCCGAGTCGCGCAGCCAGGTACCCACGTACAGCGCCGGGTCGGCCACCTCGCGCTGCACGAACCAGGCGTCCAGCCCGACCTCGGCTGGCAGCCAGGACAGCACCCGGTCCGGCCAGTCCTGCCCGCGCACGTGCAGCCAGCAGGCCAGCAGCTGGGCCACCCCGTCCTCGGCGAGCAGCCCGGGCAGCTCGCCGACCAGCCGGGCGGCCACGCCGTCGCCGGCCAGCCCGGAGTCCCGGTACACGTGGGACACCCGGGGCGGTCCGGCCACGAACGGCGGGTTGCACACGATCTGGTCGAACCGCTCGCCGGCCACCGGCTCCAGCCACGACCCGGCGCGCAGCTCGATGTCGACCTCGCTCAGCGCGAACGTCGCGCGGGCCAGCGCCAGCGCGCGCGGGTTGACGTCGGTGGCCACCACCCGGTCGGCGTAGCGGGCGGCGTGCAGTGCCTGGACGCCGCACCCGGTGCCCACGTCGAGCAGCCGCCGCACCGGCCGCCGCACGGTCGCGACGGCCAGGCTCAGCGACGCCTGCCCGACGCCGAGCACGTGGTCGGCGGCCAGCGCGACCCGCTGGCCGCCGAGCCGGGCGGCGTCCAGGTCGGACACCACCCACCAGGAGCCGGCGTCGTCGCCGTACGGGCGCACGTCCAGCGCGGCGAGCAGCCCCGCGCCGGCCGGGTCGGGCCGCAGCAGCCCGGCGGCCACGGCGTCGTCCACCGGCAGCGGGTCGAGCGCGCGGGCCACCGCGTCGGCGGGTTCGGCGTCGCCGAGCAGCAGCAGCCGCACCAGCGTGCCGAGCGGGCCGGCGTCCCGGCTGGCCAGCCGGGCCGGCACCGGCTCGTCGCGGCCCAGCGCGGCGTGCGCCTGCTCGCCGAGCAACGCGGGCACCCCGTCCAGGTCGTAACCGCTGCGCCGGAACGCCTCGCGCAGCCGCTCGCAGTGCTCCCGGTCGAGCGCGGGCACGGCGGCGGGCGGTCCGGAGGTCATCTCGTGATCCTGTCAGGCGCCGCCGGAGGGCCGACGCGGTAGCCTGCGCTGTCATCCTGCGCTGTCATGACGTGCGGGGGCACCATGACATGCGGGGGGACACCGTGGGCCTGAGCCTGAGCCAGCGCGCCGACGCGGACGCGCTGCTGGACCGCGATCCGCTGGCCCTGCTGGTGGGCATGGTGCTCGACCAGCAGATCCCGCTGGAGAAGGCGTTCTCCAGCCCGTACGTGCTGACCGAGCGGCTGGGCCACGACCTGGACGCGCGCGAGATCGCCGAGTACGACCCGGAGGCGCTGGTCGAGCTGTTCTCCCGGCCACCCGCCCTGCACCGGTTCCCGAAGTCGATGGCCGGCCGGGTGCAGGAGGTGTGCCAGGCGCTGGTGGAGCGCTACGACGGCGAGGTCACCGGCCTGTGGGCCGACGTGCCGGACGGCGCCACCCTGTTGAAACGGGTCAAGGCGCTGCCCGGGTTCGGCGAGCAGAAGGCCCGCATCTTCGTCGCGCTGCTGGGTAAGCAGCGCGGTATCACGCCGCCGGGGTGGCGGGAGGCCGCCGGGGCGTACGGTGAGCAGGGCTCGTACCGCTCGGTCGCGGACATCGTGGACGAGCAGAGCCTCGTCAAGGTGCGCGCCTTCAAGCAGCAGATGAAGGCGGCGGCCAAGGCGGGCAAGCCGGGGGCCTGATCCCCCGGCTGTGACTGGGGGAGATGGTCGGCGTGCGGAACCCGAACCCGAGCTCGGACGAGGACCCGGTGCTGATCACCGACGCCCAGCGGTCCTACGACGAGGAGCTCGCCACCCGCAAGCGCCGGTACTCGATCATGATGTTCATGCGGGTGCCGTGCCTCGTGGTCGCCGCCTGCTTCTACCAGACGCCCTGGCTGGCGGCCTCGCTGATCGTGCTGTCGATCCCGCTGCCGTGGTGCGCGGTGATCATCGCCAACGACCGGCTGCCCCGCAAGGCGGCGTCGTTCTCCCGGTACCAGGAGCAGGCTGACGTGCCCCAGCTGGAGGCCGGGGAGCACCGGGTCATCGACTCCTGACCGGCGTCGGGCCCCCGGCCATCGCGGCCAGTACCGCCGCCACCCGCGCGGCCAGCGCCACGTTCGACCGGACCAGCGCGATGTTGCAGGCCAGGCTCGCGCCCCCGGTAGCGCGGTGGAAGTGGTCGAGCAGCAGTGGTGTCACGTCACGCCCGCGCACCTCGCGCCGCGCTGCCAGCTCCAGCGCCTCGGCCAGCACCCGGTCGTGCAGCTCGCCGTCCAGCTCGGCCGCCTCGGGCACCGGGTTGGCCAGCAGCAACCCCGAGACCAGGCCGAGCGCCCGGTGCGCGGCCACCACGTCCGCGACGCCCGTCACGTCGTCCACCCGCCACGGGCTGGGGCAGCCGGAGTCGCGGCGGTAGAAGCCGGGGAAGGCGTCGGTGCCGAAGCTGAGCACCGGTACCGACAGGCTCTCCAGCTGCTCCAGGGTGGCCGGGACGTCCAGCAGCGACTTCACCCCGGAGCACACCACCAGCACCGGGGTGGAGGCCAGCACGGCCAGGTCGGACGAGATGTCCCAGCTGTCCCGCGCGCCGCGGTGCACCCCGCCCAGCCCGCCGGTGCCGAACACCCCGATGCCGGCCAGCCGGGCCAGCACGCAGGTGCCGGCCACCGTGGTCGCCCCGTCCACGCCGAGACCCAGCGCCACGCCGAGGTCGCGGGCGGCCAGCTTGGTCATCCCGCCGGCGCACACCCGGTCCAGCTCGGCGGGGGTCAGCCCGACCCGGGCGGTGCCCCCCAGCACCGCGACGGTGGCCGGCACGGCGCCCTCGGCCCGCACGACCTCCTCCAGCCCGGCGGCCACCTCGCGGTTCCGCGGGGCCGGCAGCCCGTGGGCGAGCAGGGTGCTCTCCAGGGCGACGACCGGGCGGCCCTCGGCGACCGCATCCGCCACCTCGTCGGCGATCCTCAGCGCGACCGGCATGCCTCTCCTCCGCTACTCCGGTGCGATCGGGCGCAGCCCGGCGACCGATCGGCCGGCGCCAGTGCCGGGGGTGGTGCTCATACGGCATCATGGTCCGGTGAGCTCCACGACGCAGACGCTGCCCGACGTCGACACCCGACCGGAGAGCACCGACTCTACGGGTGACGACGTCCCGAAGATGTTCCACTACGTCCGCAAGGAGAAGATCGCGGAGAGCGCGGTCCTGGGCAACCAGGTGGTCGCCCTCTGCGGGGAGACCTTCCCGGTCACCCGGTCGCCCAAGCCGGGGTCGCCGGTCTGCCCGGACTGCAAGAAGATCTACGAGTCGATGCCCGGCGGCGGCTCCTAGCCCGGCCGCACCACTAGTCCGGCCGCACCACGTCGGTCGAGCGGCGGGCCAGCTTGCGCAGTGGCCGTTGCAGCCGTTGCCTGTTCGGCGTGTGCTCCACCGGCCAGACCTCCTGGATGGCGTTGTTGAGCTGCGCGCCGAGCACCACCGCGAAGCCGATCAGGAACGCGAACAGCAGGAACGCGATCGGGGTGGCCAGTGCGCCGTAGGTGTAGCCGGTGCTGGTGATGGCGGCGATGTAGATGCGCAGGCCGAACGCGGACACCGCGAACACCACCATCGCCAGCACCGCCCCGGGCAGCAGGCGCAGGAAGGGCAGGCTGCGCGGGAGTGCCAGCTTGTACAGCGTGGTCAGCCCGAGCACGATCACCACCACGACCACCGGGTAGTAGAAGGTGTTGATCGAGCCGAGCAGGGCCGGCGTCCAGGAGCCGGGCAGCACGGCGTTGAGCAGCTCGGGGCCGATGGCCAGCAGCGGGAACGTCACCACCGCCACCACCAGGGTCACCAGGTAGATGAGCAGCGAGAACAGGCGCTGCCAGGCCGGGTGCCGGATGTCGTACTGCTCGTGCGCGAACGTGATCGAGTCGACCAGCGACGAGATGGCCGAGGAGCCGGCGAACAGCGCGATCGGGAAGCCGACGGAGATGATGTCGGCGCGGCCCCGGCTGAGGATGTCCGCCACGGTCGGCGCGATGAACTGCCCGACGACCTCCTGGTTGAAGATCGTCCCGGAGAACCGGACGATCCCGCGCTGCACCGCCGCCAGGGTCTGCGCGCCGAACAGGCCGGTCAGGTAACCCATGCTGCCGAGCAGACCGAGCAGCAGCGGCGGCAGCGACAGGGTCTGCCAGTAGGCGGACTGGGCGGCCATCGAGAAGATCCCGTCGTCCCACGCCTTCGACAGCGTGCGCGAGGCGAGCCGCTTGGCAGGCAGGCCGGGAGGAGCCGGCGCCGGCGGCGCGGCGTCGTCTCCGTTCCCCGACTGAGTTCTCATCGCCCGCCAAGTGTGGAGCACCAGGGCCGATTCCTCGACGCCTGGCGCTCGGCGCGCCGCCTCGGGTACCCGTTTCGCGGCACCGGCCGGACCTCTAAACTGGGCGCGCCCCACAGGCCTCCCGGGCACGACCGCACCACCGCCACCGGCATACCCGGCGTTCCCCGGCGGTGGCCACCAGACGGTCGGGGGTGGATCCGCAGTGTCCCCGGACACGGCACCGGCGCCGTGTCCCGTCGCGACGAGTGCCGTGCCGGCCCGCCGCGGAGAGGAGTCGTGTGTCCGAGCCGGGTTCCCGTCTGCTGTCGAGCACTCCGGAGGACGCGCCGACGGCGGCGTCGGCCCCGTCCATGCCGGGCCTGCGGGCCTGGCAGCGCAAGGCGCTGGCCCGCTACCTGGCCACCCGCCCCAGGGACTTCCTGGCGTCGGCCACCCCCGGCGCCGGCAAGACCGCCTTCGGCCTGCGGGTGGCCGCCGAGCTGCTGGCCGACCGGACCGTCAGCGCGATCACCGTGGTCACCCCCACCGAGCACCTGAAGTACCAGTGGGCCGAGGCCGCCGCGCGGCACGGCATCGCGCTGGACCCGGAGTTCCGCAACCGGGGCGGGCCGACCTCGTCGGCGTACCAGGGCACCGTGCTGACCTACGCCCAGGTGGCCGCCCACCCGGTGCTGCACCAGGCGCGCACCGAGAACCGGCGGACGCTGGTGATCCTGGACGAGGTGCACCACGCTGGGGACGCGAAGTCCTGGGGCGAGGCGGTGCGGGAGGCTTTCGAGCCCGCGGTCCGCCGCGTCGCCCTGACCGGGACGCCGTTCCGCTCCGACGACAACCCGATCCCGTTCGTGAACTACGAGCCGGACGGGGAAGGGGTGCTGCACAGCAAGGCCGACCACAACTACGGCTACTCCGACGCCCTGCGCGACGGCGTCGTCCGGCCGGTGCTGTTCCTCGCGTACTCCGGGCAGGCCAGCTGGCGGACCGGGGCGGGGGAGGAGTTCACCGCCCGGCTGGGCGAGCCGCTGACCGCCGAGCAGACCGCACGGGCCTGGCGCACCGCGCTGGACCCCGACGGCGACTGGATCTCCGCGGTGCTGCACGCGGCCGACACCCGGCTGTCCCAGCTGCGGTTCGGGGGCATGCCGGACGCCGGTGGGCTGCTCATCGCCACCGACCAGACCACGGCCCGCGCCTACGCCGCCCTGCTCGCCCGGCTGACCGGGAGCCCGCCGGTGCTGGTGCTGTCCGACGAGGCGGGTGCGTCGGCCCGGATCGCCGCGTTCGCCGCCTCGAACGAGCGCTGGCTGGTCGCGGTGCGGATGGTCAGCGAGGGCGTGGACGTGCCCCGGCTGGCCGTGGGCGTGTACGCCACCAGCGCGTCGACCCCGCTGTTCTTCGCCCAGGCGGTGGGCCGGTTCGTGCGGGCGCGCCGGCAGGGGGAGACCGCGAGCGTGTTCCTGCCCAGCGTGCCGACACTGCTCGAGCTGGCCAGCGCACTGGAACGGCAGCGGGACCACGTGCTGGGCAAGCCGGACCGGCCCAAGGAGGGCTGGGACGACGAGCTGCTCGCCGCGGCCCAAGCCCAGCGGGACGAACCCGGTGAGGACGAGAAGTCGTTCACCTCACTGGGCGCGGACGCCGAGCTGGACCAGGTGATCTACGACGGCGCATCGTTCGGCAGCGCGGCGTTCGCCGGCTCCGACGACGAGCAGGACTACCTGGGTCTGCCCGGGCTGCTGGAGCCCGACCAGGTGCGCGCGCTGCTGCGCCGCCGCCAGGAGGAGCAGCTGAGCACCCCGGTCACCCAGGTGTCCCCCGGCGACCCCGCACCGTCAGCGGCGTCCGGCCCGGCGCCCGGCTCGGCTCCCGGTGGCGCCCCGGGCGGACCGGCCCGGCGCCCGGACATGTCCGTGCACCAGCGGTTGTCCGGGCTGCGCAAGGAGCTGAACACGCTGGTCGCGCTGCGGCACCACCGCACCGGAAAACCGCACGGGGTGATCCACGGCGAGCTGCGCCGCTCGTGCGGTGGACCGCCGACCGCGATGGCCTCCCTGGAACAGTTGGAGGAGCGCATCGCCACCCTGCGCAGCTGGCGCTAGCACCGTCCGGGGCACCCGGCGAACTCGTCGCCGGGTGCCGAGCGGGCTCTGAGCACGCGACGCCGGGGCTGCTGGCGGCGAGCACCCGTTTGCCCGTGTGGACGCGGGACCGGTGTTCCCCAGATACGCGACAGGGCGAGGACCCGTGGTGGATCCCCGCCCCGTCGCGGTGGTCTGGTATCGAGCGTCAGGCGTCGGCTTCGGCGCCTGCCTGCATCTCGACGGACATCTCACGCAGCTTGGCCTCGTGCGCCCGCGCGTGGTGGCCGCAGAACAGGAGTTCGCCTCCGGAGGGAAGCAAGGCGCGTACCTTTGCGGCGGCTCCGCAGCGGTCGCAGCGGTCGGCGGCGGTGAGCTCGGGCCGGACAAGTGTTCCTGGCATGGCAGCCTCCTCCGTCTCCGACACCGGTAATCCCCGGTGCCCTCGTGCGGGACGTCACCGCGTGCTGCGGTGTCGCCACTCTTCCAGACGTTTTGCTCCCCCGCACGTGTTCCCGGCACCGACGCGACATCCGTCACGGTCATTTAGCGTGTCGGTTACACCTCGAGTGACCAGTTGCTGACAGGGAGCATCATCTCGTCGAACCCTCTACGCAGGCAATCCGGCAATGCGGTTACGGCTCGTGCCTGGTTGCTTCCTCTGGGTGAGTGGTTGATCACGGTTTCGGGAAGGCAAGATGGCGAGGAAAGTCACCGCGCCCATCGCGCGTGTCCCGGCGCCGCTGGTGTTCCTGCTCGGCGGCTGCTCCCAGTACATCGGCGCGGCCGTCGCCGTCGGGCTGTTCGCGGTCCTGCCCCCGGCGGCGGTGGCCTGGCTGCGGCTGCTCGGCGGCGCGCTGGTGCTGCTGGCCTGGCGACGTCCCGGGCGGTCCGCCTGGACCGGTCGGCGGCTGCTGCTGGCCGGGGCGTTCGGCCTGGTCACCGGCCTGATGAACGTCGCGTTCTACGAGGCGATCGCCCGGCTGCCGCTGGGTACGGCGGTGGCGCTGGAGTTCTGCGGGCCGGTCGCGGTCGCCGCGCTGTCCTCGCGCACGGTTCGGGACTGGGCGGCGCTCGGGCTGGCCGCGCTGGGCGTGCTGCTGATCGCCGACGTGCAGTGGGGCGGGGGAGCGGCCGGGCTGCTCTGGGCGCTCGGCGCGGCGACCGCCTGGGCCGGCTACATCGTGCTGGCGAAGCGGGTGGCCCAGGCGGGCAACGGCGTGGACGACATGGCCACCGGGTTCGCCGTGGGCGCAATCCTGCTGGCGCCGCTGGCCGTCGCGACCGGCCCGGTGTGGGGCAGCCCACGCCTGCTGCTGCTCGGCGTCGGGGTGGGCGTGCTGAGCAGCGTGGTGCCCTACGCGCTGGACCAGGTGGTGCTGCGGCGGATCGGGCGGGCGCGGTTCGCCGTGCTGCTCGCGCTGCTCCCGGTGACCGCCACCGCGGTCGGCCTGCTGGCGCTGCGGCAGGTTCCCGGGTTCGCCGAGGCCGGCGGGATCCTGGCCGTGGTGGCCGCCGTGGCCCTGCGGTCCCGGGACGGTGACCCGCCGCCGGAGGAGGCCGAGGAGCTCACCGGCGCCTGAGCGGGCGTCGCCGGTAGTCGTGCCGGTGCCGGCTCCGGGGCCTGAGCGGCGGCGGGAGGCCCGCCGGGCCGAGGGCGCCCCCAGGCGACGCCTGAGCGGCCGTGAGAGGCCCGCGGGATCGAGGGGTGCCACCCGGGTGCCCGAGCCGTGGCGGGGGCACCCAGGCCGGCTGAGCCGACGTTGGGGCGCTCCGGGCGTCGGCTTCGGGTTTCGCGGCGCGGGGAGGCCGGAGAACGGGGGCCGCTCAGTGGGCCTGGGAGGCCCTGGAGGGGAGCGGCGGCCGGGCCGGGCCGGGGTCTCCGGCGCGGTCACGCAGCGAGCGGCTGGACCGGCGTGTCCACGGGTGCGGGGTCGTCCTCACTCGGAGACTCGACCGCCGGGCGTTGCGGGCGCCGGGCGTTGCGGGCGCCGGGGGTTCGAGCGCCGGGACTTGCGAGCGCCGGGAGGCCCGCATGCCGTTCGGCGGGCCGCCCCGGGCGGGAGGTCGCGCGGTGGCCGGTGCGCGCCGATGTCCGCACACCGCCGCCGCGGCCAGGGGTCGAGCTAGTTCACCGAGCGCAGCGCCACGGACTGCTCGCGCAGCCGGTCCTCGTGGGCCCGCGCGTGGTGCCCGCAGAAGAGCAGTTCACCGCCGCCGGGCAGCACGGCCCGGACCTTCGCCTTGGCCCCGCAGCGGTCGCAGCGGTCGGCCACGACGATGGGGCGGGTCTCCTCGAGCTCAGCGATTTCGATGGCGGACATCGGTGTCTCCGTTCCTGGGGAGCTGGTATCAGGAAGATCGGTGTTTGCCCTGTGCCCGTTACCCGGCTCAGGTAACCAGAACGGGTGCTCCGGAGACTCGGGAGCACCCGTTCGGCCGATCGTGCGGGGAGACGCCCGCGTTCAGTCCAGGTAGTCGCGCAGCACCTGGGACCGCGACGGGTGCCGCAGCTTCGACATGGTCTTCGACTCGATCTGCCGGATGCGCTCGCGCGTGACGCCGTAGACCTGGCCGATCTCGTCCAGCGTGCGCGGCTGGCCGTCGGTGAGGCCGAAGCGCAGCCGGACCACGCCCGCCTCCCGCTCGGACAGGGTGGCCAGCACGGACTGCAGCTGGTCCTGCAGCAGGGTGAACGACACGGCGTCCACGGCCACGACGGCCTCGGAGTCCTCGATGAAGTCGCCGAGCTGGCTGTCGCCCTCGTCGCCGATGGTCTGGTCCAGCGAGATGGGCTCGCGGGCGTACTGCTGGATCTCCAGAACCTTCTCCGGAGTGATATCCATTTCCTTGGCGAGCTCTTCCGGAGTGGGCTCCCGGCCCAGATCCTGCAACAACTCACGCTGTATACGGCCGAGCTTGTTGATGACCTCGACCATGTGCACCGGAATGCGAATGGTGCGCGCCTGGTCGGCCATCGCTCGGGTGATGGCCTGGCGGATCCACCAGGTGGCGTACGTGGAGAACTTGTAGCCCTTGGTGTAGTCGAACTTCTCCACCGCGCGAATGAGGCCCAGATTGCCTTCCTGGATCAGGTCCAGGAAGGCCATGCCGCGGCCGGTGTAGCGCTTGGCGAGCGAGACGACCAGCCGCAGGTTGGCCTCGAGCAGGTGGTTCTTCGCCCGCTCGCCGTCGCGGACGATCCACCGCAGGTCGCGGCGCATCTGCGGGCTGGAGGCCTTGTCGCTGTCGGTCAGCTTGCGCACCCGCTCGGCGGCGTAGAGCCCGGCCTCGATGCGCTTGGCCAGCTCCACCTCCTCCTCCGCGTTGAGCAGGGCGACCTTGCCGATCTGCTTGAGGTAGGCACGGACCGAGTCGGCCGAGGCGGTGAGCTCGGCGTCCTTGCGGGCCTGCCGCAGCGCCTCCGACTCCTCCTCGTCCCACACGAAGTCGCCGGACTTGCGGGCCGTCGGGGGCATCCCGGCGCGCCGCGCGCCCGGGGACTCGTCCTCGGCCTCGTCGTCATCGTCGTCCTCCGCCGCGGCCGGGGCCGCCGGAGTCACCTTCGCCTCGGTCTCCTCGGCCTCGTCGGCCTCCTCGAGCACGACGTCGACCTCGACGTCGGTCAGCTCGTCCGCCTCCGGGCTGGCCGCGTCGAGGTCGATGTCCTCGCCCTCGGCCTCGTCGTCCGCCTTCGGCTTGCCCTTGGCGGGACCGGGCTTCGCGGCGTCCTTGCCGGCACCGCGGGACCGGGAGGCCGTCTTGGTCGCCGTCGCGGTGCCGCGGCGTGTGCGCCGTGCGGGAGCCACCGTGCCGTCGACGGTCTCATCCGGTTTCGTTGCGGGTTCTACGGCTGCCACAGGGGCCCTTTCGCGACGTATTCGGCTTGGCGAGTGACATTCCGACGAGTCGGTTGCCCTCAGCTCTGCGGGTGCCCGCGGCGACCAGGATGACACCGGGTGACCGGTGCTCCCCGTGCGGGGCACACGTCATTGTAACGACGGTCCCGCCGTGTGTGCTGCCCTCTGGCACCCGCGCGTTGTGCGGATGATTCCGGCGACCCTCCGCCGACCCCGTCTGTGCTCGAATAAGGGGCATGCGGGACGACGAGCCGGAGCACCTCCGCGCCCTCTGCGCGCGACTGGCCGGGGAGGCCGCCGAGGTGGCCGATGCCATGCGCGCCGAGGCTGTGACCTCGGTGCACACCAAGTCCAGCCGCACCGACGTGGTCACCGCGGCCGACACCGCCGCCGAGCGGCTGCTGCGGACCCGGCTGGCCGCGGAGCGGCCGGGGGAGCCGGTGCTCGGCGAGGAGGCCGGCAGGGACCGCAGCCCGGCGCCGGGCGAGCTGTGCTGGGTGGTGGACCCGATCGACGGAACCGTGAACTACCTGTACGGGTATCCCTGGTACGCGGTGTCGGTGGCGGTCACCCGGGACGGTGGCGCGCTGGCCGGCGCGGTAGTCGAGCCGTCGTCCGGCCGGGTGTGGAGTGCCGCGCTCGGCCACGGGGCGACCGTGGACGGCGCTCCGCTGCGGGTCTCCGCCGCCGACCGGCTCGACCTGGCGCTGATCGGCACCGGGTTCAGCTACGACGCCGAGCGCCGGGGCCGGCAGGGCGCGCTGGCCGCCGCGCTGCTGACCCGGGTGCGGGACATCCGGCGCGCCGGGTCGGCGGCGCTGGACCTGTGCGCGGTCGCCGCCGGCTGGCTGGACGGCTACTACGAGCACGGCATCAACCCGTGGGACTGGGCGGCGGGCGCGCTGATCGCCACCGAGGCCGGCGCGGTGGTGCGCCCGCCCGACCCGGACGCTCCGTACGGCGAGGCGATGCTGGCCGCCGCTCCGGGCGTGGCGGACGGGCTGGGGGCACTGCTCACCGAGCTGGGCGCCGCGCGGGTGTGACGGCGCTCAGCAGGGCACCTCGCGGGCCGCGGTGACCAGCTCGGGGTCCGCGCCCGGCCCGACGCCGCCGGAGCCACCGGGCCCGTCGAGCTGGTCCAGCGCGTCGCGGGCCGCCTTGCTCGGGTTGACGTCGCCGAACAGCGTGCCGACCGCCACGTCGATCGTGTCGTCCGCGCGGTCGTCCTTGACCAGCGACACGCACGGCAGCACCAGGCTCATCGTGCGGGCGGCGGCGGCACCCGGGCCCCCGTAGCGGATGTTGCCCCGGCAGCTCAGGTTCCCCTCGGGGTAGAGCGGGTCGTTGACCGGGTCGGCCGCCTCGGTGAAGCCCAGCTCGCCGAGCTGGCTGGCCACCAGGTTGGCCTGGCCGCGCTGGCCGCCGCCGTTGAGCACCCGGATGCGGACCGTGTTCGGCGGTGCCGGGGCCACCGAGTCCAGCGCGGTGGTGTCCTGCACGCTGCCCTGCGCCGCGACGGTGGACGTGGGGCAGTCCGCGCCGGCGGGTCCCTTCGGCGCGTTGCCCAGCACGACGATCCAGGTGGCCGCCACGACGAGCACCAGCGCCACCGCGAGGGTGATCGCCGGGCGGGCGCTGCGGCGTTGGTAGACGCGCCGGATCGGCCCGGCCATCAGGCCCGCCGGCCGAGCGGCGCTGGGAGGCGGACGGGCGTCACTCTGGGTGGTGAGGCGGCCTGGTCAGTGGACATCCGGGTCACGGTGGGCACCCTAGTGTGAGATCGGTCGAGCTTTGCGCGATACACGGCCGTCTGGGTGGTGGATCCGGCGCTGGACTGGGCTACCCTCTGCGCCGCCGGGGTCGCCGCCGAGCGCGACGGAGCCGGTGCGCAGGTGTGTCCGGGGGCAGCCCCGCGACGGTCGGCCAGCTGACGATCCGGCGGATCTCATCAGTGATGAGACGCGCGTCACTTCGACCTCAGGGCACAAATACCGGGGCTGGGACGTTGAGCCGCAGCACGAGACGAGACTGAAGTTGTTGAGGGTGGGAACAATGGCGACCGACTACGACGCACCGCGCCGCAGCGAGACGGATGACATGGCGGAAGACTCCCTCGAGGAGCTCAAGGCGCGTCGGAACGAGGCGCAGTCCGCCGTGGTGGACGTGGACGAGTCCGACACCGCGGAGAGCTTCGAGCTCCCCGGGGCCGACCTGTCCGGAGAAGAGCTGACGGTCAAGGTGCTGCCCAAGCAGGCGGACGAGTTCACCTGCGCGAGCTGTTTCCTGGTCATTCACCGCAGCAGGCTGGCGTCGCACCACAACGGCCAGCCGATCTGCAGGGACTGCGCCTGAGATCCAGCTGACAGGCTGCGCGGCCGGCCCGACCGGCCGCGCACGCCCGGAGCGCCCCGCCCTCGGTGGCCCGTGTCGGACGGGTCACCGAGGGCGGGGCGCGTCCAGGGCCGCGAGCAGGGCCTCGGGGTCCCGCACGCTGAAGATCCAGTACGGCGTCGGGTCGTCCGGATCGTCCAGGTCGACCCGGACCATCCGGCGCAGCCACGCCCGGTGCAGCAGGAACGCGCGCGGGTCGAACTCCGGCCCCAGCTGGGCCTGCTTGCTCGTGGCCGGCACCACCGAGGCGCCGGCCACGAACCGCAGCGGCAGGCTGGCCGGCCCGACCCGCAGCACCGGCCCGGCCGCCCCGGAGCCGTCCGCCACCTCGGCCTCGCCGGCCCCGGTACCTGGGTTGTCGCCGGTGACCGTGACCCGGGTGCGGCCCAGCCGAAACAGGCCCGTCCCGCCCGCCGCCAGCAGCGCCACCGGGGTCACCCACACCGGCACCCCGGGGTGGCCCAGCCGCACCGTCACGGTCAGCAGCAGCACCGCCGCGAGCAGGCCCAGCCAGTACCGCCACGGCACCCACAGCCGTTCGTCGAACCGGGCTGCACCAGAGGGCGCAGCGCGGGTTGCGCGGCGGAGGAGCGTCATCAGGATCAGGGTAGCCTCGCCCGTTATGAGTAGCGGCAGCGGCGTGCGGAGCTCTGTGCGGGTGCGGCTGGTCCGGCTGGATCCCGGGGTCCCGGTGCCCGGGTACGCCCGTCAGGGTGATGCCGGTGCCGATCTGGTGACCGTGTCCGACCTCGAACTGGCCCCCGGTCAGCGCGCGGTCGTGGGCACGGGCGTCGCCATCGCGCTGCCCGAGGGGTATGCCGGCTTCGTGCACCCGCGCTCCGGGCTCGCCGCGCGCTGCGGGCTGGGCATCGTCAACGCCCCCGGCACGGTGGACGCCGGCTACCGGGGTGAGATCAAGGTGTGCCTGGTCAACCACGACCCGGCCGAGCCGGTCCGGCTGCGTCGCGGCGACCGGATCGCCCAGCTGGTCGTGCAGCGGGTGGAGCAGGTCGCCTTCGACGAGGTCACCGAGCTCCCCGCGACCGACCGGGGTGCCGGCGGCTACGGCTCGACCGGGCTGGGGTCGGCGTCGACCTGGCCGGCCGCCGCCGGGTCGACGGCGGGCGGGGTGTCCTAGGTGGCGGGTCGGGTCGACCAGCAGACCGGTCACCTCGAGCGGGTCGCGGCCCCCCGACTGCCGCTCGGCGAGGGCGCGGGCGGCACCGCGAGCGACCGCAACGGCAAGCCGAGGCGTGGCGAGGTCGGCCCGTTCGACGTGGCCGAGCCGGGCGCGGCGGGCTGCGCCGGCGGGCTGGACTTCGGGTCGCTCCGGGTGCCGCTGCCCAGCCGCGCGCAGCTGCAGGTCGAGGAAGGTGCCGGGCAGCTGCTGCGCGCGGTGCACGTGCTGGTGCCGACCGGCCGGGTCAGCCTGAGCGCCCTGGCCGCGCCCCGGTCCGGGCCGCTCTGGCGGGACCTGGCGGAGGAGATCGCCGAGTCGCTGGCCAAGGACGGCGCCCGGGTGCGCTCGGAGTGGGGCGACTGGGGCCGCGAGGTGCAGGCCGGCTCCCGGGGCGCGCTGTCCCGGTTCATCGGGGTGGACGGGCCGAGATGGATGCTCTACGGCGTGGCGACCGGTCCGGCCGAGGGCGCCGACGAGCTGGCCGAGACACTGCGCGAGATGATCCGCCACACCGTCGTGACCCGGGGTGCCGACCCGTTGCCGGTCAAGACGGTCCTGCCGCTGCGGCTGCCCGAGGACCTCGAGGACTCGGTCGTGCAGGCGCGCGAGCGCGGGCCGCAGGTGTCCGACGTGGCGGGCGACGCCGCCGGCCCGGTGGCGCAGCCGGAGGCGCCGCCCACGCCGGTCCGCCAGGTGGACGCGCCGCCCTCGGCCACCACCCCGACCGGCATCTCAGCGGTGCCGCCGCCGGCCGCCGCCGACGGGGCGCAGCCGGCTCCGTCGCTCGGTGGATACCGGTCGTCCGCTCCGCCCGGTGCGGGCGAGCCGGCTCCGGCGCTCGGTGGGTACCCGCCGGCCGCACCGCCCGGTGGTTACCCGCCGGCTCCGCCGCCCGACGGGCACCAGCCGGTCCCGTCGCTGGGCGGGCCCCCGCCGACGCACGCACCGCCGACACAGGCCCAGCCGCCGTACGCCCAGCCGCCGTACGCCCAGCCCCCGTACGCACCGCCGACACAGGCCCAGCCGCCGTACGCCCCGCCGGGCGGGGGGACGGCGCCCGGATCGCCGTACCCCGGCGCGGCGGCGGCCGACGCCGGCTCGCCCGGGTGGTCACAGGACCAGGTGTCCCGGTCCATCGGCATCCGCCGGGTCGACCTGACCACCCCGGTCACCCCCGCGCCGTTGGCAGGGTGGCCGGCGGAGGCACCGAGGGCCGCTCCTCCGCCCCACCCGCCGCCGCTGAACCCGCCGTCCGCCGCGGTGACCCCACCGGGCTGGTCGGACGCCCGGCCGTCGGAGCTCTCGCCGAGCCTGCCGTCGAACCTGCCACCGGGAGGTGGCCTCGCGCCGACCGACCCGGTGCCGGGCCCGCCGGACCCCCGGCGCGGGCCGATGCCGCCGGTGCCGGTGTCCAGCACGACCGACACCGGCACGTTCCACCCCGGGGTGGACTCCACGTGGTCGCTGGCCCGGCCGGTGGTCAGCGCCGACCAGGTCGCCGAGCAGCCGGCATGGGCGCAGCTCAGCGAGGCGCCCGCGTTCTGGCCGACCCCGCCGCGCCCGGAGGACACCGGCCCGGGTGCCGGCCGGTACCCCGGCCCGGTGTCGCCGGCCTGGTCGGACGACCCGGGGTTCGGCACCGGCTCGGCCGGTCACGGTCCGGGGGTGTGGCGGCCCGACGCCGGGCGCGACCACCGTCCGCCCGGACGGCCCGACCGGCCCGCCGGCCCGCCCCGGTTCTCCTACGGACCCCCGGACCACGCACCGGGCGGTCCGGGACGTGCACCGGGCGCCGACAGGCAGTCGCCGGGCGTCCCTGGTCGGTCGCCGGGTTCTCCGGGGCGAGCGCCGGGACACCGCCCGCCGCCTCCCCACCCGCCGCGCTTCTCCTACGGCGGCCCGGGCGGCATCCCGGAGCGCCCCGCCGACCGGCGCCCCCGGTCCCCGGAGGACACCGACTCCTTCGAGATCCTCGGCGGGCCGACCGCGCTGGATGACGCACTGACCCGCGACTCCGCCGTCACCCAGGACCGGATACCCCGGGTCCGCCGGCCCGGCCGCCACCGCCGCCCCGATTAGCCGGGCCGGCCCCGGCCGGCGGCGATGATCAACTCAACCTGACCGGGCTGTCACGTCCCCGCCGAGGCCGGTGAGGTTGAACTCGCGTCTGCGCCACCCACGGCAGGTCTGTGCCACCCGCAGCGGTCCAGCGTCCGCCGCGACTCGCCGGCGGGTCACCCGGCACCGTGGCACGGAGGAGCCCGGCGTCCGACGACCGCCGCACCCTGCCGCCCGGCCTCTGCCGCCAGTGCGCGCCGGGCCTCCCCCCTCTGGCGCACCCGGTCTCCGCCGCCTGGTCCGACCGCGCCAGCGCCGACCGGTCTCACCCGGGCCCCGCCGGCCGCCGCGATGGCCGGCGCCGTGATGGCCGGCGCCGCGACGGCCGGCACCGCTACGGCCCGGCGCCTCCGTCGGCCCCGGCCGCGCCGGCGGCGCGCGCCCGCAGCCAGGCCAGCACGGCCGCCCGGCCCACCGTGGCCCGGTCCCGGCCGAACGCCCCCAGGGTGGTGCCGACCAGTGCCGAGCACGGCAGCAGCTCGTGCCAGCGGGCGGCCACCGACCACGGGTGCACCGGGTCGTCGCGCAGCCCGACCAGACCGACCGGCACCCGCAGCGCGGCGAGCTCCGCCTCGGTCGGCCCCGGCGTGCGTGCGGTGACGCTCAGTGAGTCCGCGAGGAACCCGTCGTGCCGGCGCCAGGCCCGCGAGAGCTCGTTTCCCAGCCAGTCGGGTGTGCCGTATCGGGTGGTTTCAACCACAGCATCGAGCCCGTCGCGGCGCACGGCGGCGGCGCCGAGGGCGGCGGCGACGGCCCCCGGCGCGCCGTCCGGGCAGCCGGTCCAGGCCGGCAGGGCGAGAAGCAGACCGACCGGTATGTCGCCGGCGGACGACCGGCACCGCGCCGCGGCCCACCGGGCGGCCACCTGGGCACCCAGCGACACCCCTCCGACCAGCAGCGGAGCGCCCTTCCGGGCCGCCGCGTCGAGCTCCTCCAGGTACCCGTCGACCACCCCCGAACCGGGCCGGAACGGCGGCGTCCGGACGGAGGCACCGACAGCTCGGAGCGGCTCGGTGAACACCGTTCGGACGAACACCTCGTCCGATCCGCCGCCCGGAAGGAGCAGCGCCGTGAGCGACCGGGGGAACCCGGCGGGCCGTGACCCCGACATGGCCCAGATAGTGCCGCACCGTTACTCGATGGCCACCGGGACGGTTATCGTGGTAACCGCGTCGGCCGGATGGCCGACCCCCTTCGGAGACCCGGGAGAGGGCATGGGCACCACTGACGGTGGCCGTCTCAAGAAGTTCATCCGGAAGCTCACTTCCGACGTCGAGGAGCTCGACGCCGACGACCTGTCCCGCGACGCCGAGCGAGCGGGCGCGCAGCGGGCGTGCGACTGCCGGTGTGGGGACGAGGTCACCATGGTCGGTAGGCTCCGCTCCGTGGAACTCAGTCCCAAGGACGCGGACGCGACGCTCGAGGCGGAGCTGTTCGACGGCACCGACGGCGTCACGCTGATCTGGGTCGGGCGCCGGCGCATCCCGGGTATCGAGCCGGGGCGTTCGATCAAGGTGCGCGGCCGGGTAGCGGTCCGTAACGGTCGCAAGGTCGTCTACAACCCGTACTACGAACTCCGGCAGGCCTCGTGACGGGGCGTCACGCCCGTTCTCACGTCCGCCCGACACCGCCGAGCGAGGAGGACCCGGACCGCACGGCGGTGCTCCCCGGCGTCCGTCCCGGGCCGGCGGGCGATGCCGACAGGGCCGCCGAGGCCGGTAAGCCCGACGAGCCGGGCAAGCCCCAGCCGACGGTGCTCGAGCAGCTCGGCGGCATCACCGGCATGGTCTACTCCACGATCCCCGTCGTGGTGTTCGTGGTGGTCAACTCGTTCGCCTCGCTCGGGCCGGCGCTGGTCGCCTCGCTCGGGGTCGCGGTGGCCATCGCGGTGGTCCGCCTGGTGCGCAGGGAGCCGCTGCAGCCGGCGATGTCCGGGCTGTTCGGCGTCGGGATCGGCGCCTTCATCGCGCACCGCACCGGTGAGGCGCGCGATTTCTTCCTGCTCGGCATCTGGTACAGCGGGGTGCTGGCCGTGGTGTTCGGGTTGTCCGCGCTGGTCCGCTGGCCGCTGGCCGGGGTGATCTGGCACGGGATCAACGGCGACGGCCAGGGCTGGCGGCAGGACCGCGCGCTCCGCCGCGGCTACACGCTGGCGACCGTGCTGTGGTCGGTGATGTTCGCGGTGAAGTTCGGCGCCCAGCAGTGGCTCTACGACGCCAACCAGCCGGGCTGGCTGGCGGTCGCCCGGATCGCCGGTTACGCCCTCACCGGGCTTGCGCTGCTCGGCACGTTCTGGGCGGTCCGCCGCGCACAGCGGATCTCGGACGCCCGGCCGGCCTGAGCCTCCGGGCGCCCACCAGGCCGGAGGCCCGGCGGGCGGGCAGCGGGCCGGTCAGCGGCCCTCGAGCGCGCTGACGATCTCCTCCTCGACGTCGGACGTGGCCACCAGCAGCAGCTCGTCCAGGCCCTCCAGGGGGTCGTCGGGCTGCGGCACGATGACCCGACCGCCGCGCAGGATCACCACCAGGGCGGCGTCGTTGGGCAGCCGCAGCTCCCGTACCGGACGCCCGGCCCACGGCGTCGCCTCCGGCAGCGTGACCTCCACCAGGTTCGCCTGGCCCTGGCGCAGCGTCATCAGCCGGACCAGCTCGCCGACGCTCACCGCCTCCTCGACCACCGCGGCGAGCATCCGGGGCGTGGACACCGCCACGTCCACCCCCCAGTTGTCGTTGAACAGCCACTCGTTGCGGGGGTCGTTCACCCGGGCCACCACCCGGCGTACCGCGAACTCCATCTTCGCCAGCAGCGACACCACCAGGTTGACCTTGTCGTCGCCGGTGGCCGCGATGACCACGTCGCAGCCCTGCAGGCCGGCCTCCTCCAGCGAGGCCAGCTCGCAGGCGTCCGCGTTGACCCACTCGGCGCGCTCGACGGTCTCCGGCTCGATGGCCGAGAGGTCCCGCTCGATGAGCATGACCTCGTGCTCGTTCTCCAGCAGCTCCGCGGCGATCGACCGGCCGACCGCGCCGGCCCCGGCGATGGCAACCCTCATCCGGCTCAGCTCCCCTCGGGTTCCCGCGCGGCGGCGGTGGTGACGTCGCCGATGGTCCCGGACACCGCGGCCACGTAGACGCTGTCGTCGGCCTGCACGACCGTGCCCGGCTCGGGCAGCACCCCGGAGCCGAAGCGCAGGATGAACGCCACCCGGCAGCCGGTGGCCTCCTCCAGCTCGGAGATCGGCCGGCCGGTCCAGCCCTCGTGCAGCGGCAGGGCGAGCACCGCCACCGTGCCGGACGGATCCCGCCAGGCGCTGGACACGCCGTCGGGCAGAATCATCCGCATGAGTCGGTCGGTGGTCCACGGCACGGTGGCCACCGTGGGGATGCCCAGCCGCTCGTACACCTGGGCGCGCCGGGCGTCGTAGATCCGGGCGACCACCCGCTCGATGCCGAACTCCTCGCGGGCCACCCGCGCGGCGATGATGTTCGAGTTGTCGCCGCTGGACACGGCGGCGAAGGCCGAGGCCCCGTCCGCGCCGGCGCGTTTGAGCACGTCACGGTGGAAGCCGATGCCGCACACCTGCTCGCCCCGGAAGTCCGAGGACAGCCGCCGGAACGCCTTCGGGTCGCGGTCCACCACGACCACGTCGTGGCCTTGCCGTTCGAGGCCGCCGGCCAGGGAAGACCCCACCCGGCCGCACCCCATGATCACCACTCGCACGGGAGCTGTCCTTCCTCCGCCACACGTTCGGCGGAACCATAACGTCCGCAACGGCCGACCAGCGGCGGTGCCACGCGAGGGCTGCGCATAGGCTGCGCGCGTGCCGAAGGTAGTGACCGCGCTGAAACGCATCGTGGTGGGGCGTCCGCAGCGCAGCGACAAGCTCGGCGACACCCTGCTGCCCACGCGGCTGGCCCTGCCGGTGTTCGCCTCGGACGCCCTGTCCTCGGTGGCCTACGCGCCCGAGGAAATCTTCCTGACCCTGTCCGTCGCCGGGATCACGGCCTACTCCTTCTCGCCGTGGATCGGGCTGTGCGTGGTCGTGGTGCTGGTCACCGTGGTCACCAGCTACCGGCAGAACGTGCACGCCTACCCGTCCGGGGGCGGCGACTACGAGGTGGCCACGGTCAACCTGGGGCGGTACGCCGGGCTCACCGTGGCCAGCGCGCTGCTGGTCGACTACACGCTCACCGTGGCCGTGTCGATCTCCTCGGCGGCGGCCAACATCGGGGCGGTGGTGCCGATAGTCGGCACCCACAAGGAGATATTCGCGGTGGTGGCCATCGTGCTGCTGTCGTCGGTGAACCTGCGTGGCATCCGCGAGTCCGGCTCCGCGTTCGCCATCCCCACCTACGCGTTCATGATCGGCATCGGGGCCATGGTGATCTGGGGTCTGGTGAAGATCCTGGTACTGGGCGACCCGGTGTACGCGGCGAGCGCGAACATGCAGCTGGTGGAGGAGGGCGACCACCTCTCCGGCTTCGCGCTGGTGTTCCTGGTGCTCCGCTCGTTCACCCAGGGCTGCGCGGCGCTGACCGGGGTGGAGGCGATCAGCAACGGCGTGCCGGCGTTCAAGAAGCCGAAGTCCAAGAACGCCGCGACCACCCTGCTGATGCTCGGCGCGGTCGCGATCAGCCTGATCATGGGCATGATCACGCTGGCCAGGCTGACCGGGATCAAGGTCGCGGAGAACCCGGCCACCCAGCTCAAGGGCGCGCCGCCGGGCTACGAGCAGCAGACGATGGTCGCCCAGCTGGCCGACGCGATCTTCGGCAGCTTCCGGCCGGGCTTCTACTTCGTGGTGGTGTTCACCGCGCTGATCCTGGTGCTGGCGGCCAACACCGCGTTCAACGGCTTCCCGGTGCTCGGCTCGATCCTGGCCCAGGACCGCTACCTGCCCCGCCAGCTGCACACCCGGGGCGACCGGCTGGCGTTCTCCAACGGCATCCTGTTCCTCGCCGGGTTCGCCATCGTGCTGGTGATCGCGTTCAAGGCGGAGGTCACCAAGCTCATCCCGCTCTACACGGTCGGGGTGTTCGTGTCCTTCACGCTGTCCCAGAGCGGCATGCTGCGGCACTGGAACCGGCTGCTGTCCACCGAGACCGACCCGGCCGCCCGCCGCCGGATGCGCCGCTCGCAGGCCATCAACGGCTTCGGACTGACCATGACCGGCGTGGTGCTGGTCCTGGTGCTGGTCACCAAGTTCACCCAGGGCGCGTGGATCGCGCTGGCCGCGATGGCCGCCGCCTTCGGGGTGATGCTGGCGATCCACCGGCACTACGAGACGGTGGCCGCCGAGATCGCGCTGGACGACGAGACGCCGGTCCTACCGTCCCGCAACCACGCGATCGTGCTGGTCTCCGGGCTGAACAAGGCGACGATCCGGGCGCTGGGCTACGCCAGGGCCACCCGCCCGGACGTGCTCGAGGCGGTCACCGTCAACGTGGACGACAAAGAGACCCGGTGGCTGTCCAAGGCCTGGGACGACAAGGGGCTGCCGGTGCCGCTGAAGGTCGTCGAGTCGCCCTACCGGGAGATCACCCGGCCGGTGCTGGAGTACGTCAAGCGCATCCGGGGGGCCAACCCGCGCGACGTGGTGACCGTGTTCATCCCGGAGTACGTGGTCGGCAGGTGGTGGGAGCAGCTGCTGCACAACCAGAGCGCCCTGCGGCTCAAGGGCCGGCTGCTCTTCCAGCCCGGGATCATGGTCACCAGCGTGCCGTGGCAGCTCGCCTCCTCGGAGCGGGCCAAGGCACGGGCCATCCACCGCCGCCGGCCGGAGAGCGCGCCCGGGGCGGTCCGCCGCGGCTACCCGGGGGTGGGCACCGGCCCGAGCGGGCTGTCCGGCCCGGTGGCCGCCTCGGCCGAACGCGCCGGCCGCCGCGACCCGGCCGTGCCGCCCGCCGAGGGCGCCCGCCCGGACGGCCCCACCGGCTCCAGCGGCCCCACCGACCACGTGTCGTCGACCAAGTGAGCGACCGCCCGGACCCGGACGGCGGCTGGCTGGACCGGGTGCTGGAGCTGGACGTCGGCGCGGTGGCGCACGGCGGGCACTGCGTGGCCCGGTTCGAGGGCCGGGTGGTGTTCGTCCGGCACGCGCTGCCCGGCGAGCGGGTGCGCGCCGTGGTCACCGAGGACCGGCACGGCTCGTTCTGCCGCGCGGACACGGTGACGGTGCTGCGCGAGTCGGTCCACCGCGTCGAGCCGCCGTGCCCGTGGGCGCGCGCCGGGGGCTGCGGGGGCTGCGACTTCCAGCACGCCGACCCGGCCGCCCAGCGCGGGCTCAAGGCGGACGTGCTGGCCGAGCAGCTGCGGCGGTTGGCCGGCCTGGACCGGTCGGTGGTGGTGGAGGAGCTGCCGGGCGGACCGCTGGGCTGGCGCGACCGGGTGCGGCTGGCCGTCGGTCCGGACGGCACCGCCGGACTGCGCGCGCACCGGGCGCACGACGTGATCCCGATCTCCGACTGCCCGCTCGCGCCGCCCGGCATGCTGCCCCCGGTGCTGGCCCGCGCGTGGCCGCCGGGGGCCGAGGTGCAGGTGGAGCGCGACGCCGACGGCGCGGTGGTGACCAGCGGCACGGCCGGCGGCACCACCCGCCGGGCGCCCGCCGCCGACGCCGACACCCGGCCGGACGAGCCGGTGCCGGTGGCCGACGGCGAGCCGGTGCGCCACCTGCTGGGCGGCCGGGAGTGGCTGGTGCCGCCCGGGGTGTTCTGGCAGGTCCACCCGGCGCTCGGGGAGATCCTGTGCGGCGTGGTGGCGGACTGGGCGGACGCCCCGGCCGGCGGGCGGGCCTGGGACCTCTACGGCGGCGCGGGGGTGCTCGCCTCGGTGCTGGCCGGCCAGGTCGGGCCGTCCGGCACGGTCACCGTGGTGGAGTCCGACCGGCGCGCGGTGGCCGCCGGCCGGGCCGCGCTGGCCGACCTGCCCTCGGTGCGCTGGCGGACCGGGCGGGTGGAACGCACCCTGGCCGCGCTCGCCGGGGAGGGCCGGCCGGACGTGGTGGTGGCCGACCCGCCGCGCAAGGGCCTGGGCCGCTCGGTGGTCGACGCGCTGGCCGCCGCCGGTCCGGACCGCCTGGTGCACGTGGCGTGCGACCCGGCCGCGCTGGCCCGCGACGTGGCGCTGCTCGCCGACCGCGGCTACCGGCTGGCCGAGCTGCGCGCGTTCGACGCCTTCCCGATGACCCACCACCTCGAGGCCGTGGCCCTGTTCGCCCGGTAGCCCCGGTAGCCCCGGTGGCCGCCGTGGCCGCCGTGGCTCCGGTGGTTCACCGGGTGAACACGCCGGCGGCCAGGCCAACCAGCAGCAGCGCCCCCGCCTGCCGGGTGTGCAGCCAGGCCAGCGCGGCGTACCACAGCGGCCACACCGGGAAGTCCGGCGGCGGCTCGTCCGGCGGCTCGGTGCGCAGGTACGGCCACACCTTCACCAGCCTGCGCAGGCCCAGCACGACCACCAGCGCCGGCCACGGCATCGCCCCGGTGAGCACGCACACCCCGACCAGCGGGTAGAACGCGACCATCAGGCCCAGCGTGGTGGTGCGCGCCCGTGCGGTGCCGAGCAGCACCGGCACCGTGCGGATGCCCAGCGGCCGGTCGAACGGGATCTTGTCGGTGTGCTTGCCCATCAGCACCGCGACGCACAGCAGCCCGTAGGGCAGCGAGGCGAGCGCCACCGGCCAGCTCACGTACCCGAGCGCGCAGTAGTAGGTGCCGCACACCATCAGCGGGCCCCAGACCACCAGGACGTCCGGCTCGCCCAACCCCCGCTTCTTCAGCCGGGCCGGGGGAGCGGTGTAGGCCACGCTGAGCACGAAGCCGGCGACCGCGAAGGCCACCACCGGCCAGCCCCTGGCCAGCGTGAGCACCACCAGGATGGCCAGGTCGGCCACATTGACCGCGAGCACCGCCAGCACCAGGGCGCGCCGGGTGACCAGGCCGGACAGGATCGGGTGCGGCGCGTAGAGCGCCCGGGGGTAGTGCGCCGTGTCCGAGCCTGCCTGGGTGTCGTACAGGTCGTTCATCAGGTTGTTCGCCAGGTGGGCGAGGGTGATCCCGACGACGGCGAGCGTCAGCCAGCGCCCGTCGAACCCGGGCCTGCCCACCGCGAGCAGCGCCGCGACCAGGCCGGCCACCAGCGTCATCGGCAGCACGGCGGCCCGGCTGACCACCAGCCACCGGGTGACCGGGTCGAGCCGGTCGACCGGCCCGGGCGGGGGGTTGGTGGTGCGCAGCGCGTAGGCCCACGACGCGAGCCGGGACGGGTGTGTCTCGGCGGCGTCGGCCATCCCGGCAGCGTACCTCCGTCAACGCCCGGTCACCGGCTGCTCGCGGTGGGTCAGAGCGCCCCGGCCGGCGCCCGGAGCGCCCCGGCCGGGTGGCCCGTTCACCGCCCTCGGCCCCGGCCGACCGGTGGCTCCCTCCGTACACTCGGCCAGGTGCCCTTGCTGCCGAAGATCCACAGCCCTGCCGACCTGAAGCGCCTCGGCACCGCTGAGCTGCAGACACTGGCCGGCGAGATCCGCGACTTCCTGGTCGACTCGGTGTCCCGGACGGGTGGCCACCTCGGTCCCAACCTGGGAGTGGTCGAGCTGACCATGGCCCTGCACCGGGTATTCGACTCGCCCACCGACGCGCTGCTGTTCGACACCGGCCACCAGGCCTACGTGCACAAGATCCTGACCGGCCGGCACGGCGAGTTCGACCGGTTGAAGATGACCGGCGGGCTGTCCGGCTACCCCAGCCGGTCGGAGTCCGAGCACGACCTGGTGGAGAACAGCCACGCCTCCACCGCACTGTCCTACGCCGACGGCCTGGCCCGCGCGTTCAAGCTCATCGACGCCCGCCGGCACGTGGTGGCGGTGGTCGGCGACGGCGCGCTCACCGGCGGCATGTGCTGGGAGGCGTTGAACAACATCGCCACCGACCGGGACCGCAACCTGGTGGTCGTGGTCAACGACAACGGCTGGTCCTACCAGCCGACGATCGGCGGCCTGGCCGACCGGCTGGCCGCGCTGCGGTTGCACTCCGGCTACGAGAAGGCGCTGGACGCCGGGAAGCGCGCGCTGGGGCGCACCCCGGTGGTGGGCCGCGCGGTGTACGCGGGCCTGCACGCGGTCAAGGCCGGGGTGAAGGACGCGCTGTCCCCGCAGCCGCTGTTCGGCGACCTCGGGCTGAAGTACCTCGGCCCGGTCGACGGGCACGACCTGGCGGCGATGGAGTCCGCGCTGCGCCGCGCGCGCGACTTCGGCGGCGTCGTCGTGGTGCACGCGGTGACCCGCAAGGGCTGCGGCTACCCGCCGGCGGAGAACGACGAGATCGAGCAGATGCACGGCCCTGGCGCGTTCGACCCGGCCACCGGTGCCCCGCTGGGCCCGCCCAAGGGCGGCTGGACCACGGTGTTCGCCCAGGAGATGGTGGCGCTCGGCGCGGAGCGGCAGGACCTGGTCGGCATCACCGCGGCGATGCTGCACCCGGTCGGGCTGGCCCCGTTCGCGGCCGCCTACCCGGACCGCTGCTTCGACGTGGGCATCGCCGAGCAGCACGCGCTGACCTCGGCGGCCGGCATGGCGATGGCCGGGCTGCACCCGGTCGTGGCGCTGTACTCGACGTTCCTCAACCGGGGCTTCGACCAGCTGCTGATGGACGTCGCGCTGCACCGCCAGCCGGTGACCGTGGTGCTCGACAGGGCCGGGGTGACCGGCAACGACGGCGCCAGCCACAACGGCATGTGGGACCTGTCGATCCTGGGCGTGGTGCCGGGCATCCGGGTCGCCGCGCCGCGTGATGCCGCCAGCCTGCGTGAGGAGCTGCGCGAGGCGGTCGCGGTGGACGACGGCCCGACGGTGGTGCGGTACCCGAAGGGCTCGGTGGTCGGCGAGATCGCGGCGGTGCGCCGGGTCGGCCCGGTGGACGTGCTGCGCGAGCCGGACGGGTCGAACGAGGGTTCCGGCGGGGCCGACGTGCTGCTGGTGTGCGTGGGCGCGTTCGCGGAGCTCGGGCTGGCCGCCGCCGAGCGGTTGGCCGACCAGGGCATCGGGGTCACGACCGTCGACCCCCGGTGGGTGCTGCCGGTGGCCGACGAGCTGGTCGAGCTGGCGAGGACGCACCGGCTGGTGGTCACCGTGGAGGACGGCGGCCGGCACGGCGGGATCGGGTCGGCGGTGGCCACCGCGCTGCGCGCCGCCGAGGTCGACGTGCCGCTGCGCGACATGGCTCTGCCCCAGCGGTTCTTCGAGCACGCCAGCCGCAACGACGTGCTCGCCTCGGTCGGGCTCACCGCGCAGGACGTCGCGCGGCGGGTCACCGAGTGGGCCTCCGCGCTGCCCGCCGAGTTCGGCCGCCGGGTGCTGGGCGCCCCGGTCGACGGCGGGCCGGACGACCCCACGCACGACCCGGACGGCACCGCCCAGCACGGCGCTGCCGGGGCGGCCGGGGCCGCGTCCGCCGAGGCCGAGCGGGGTGGGTCGGGCGCCGAGACCTGGGGCGGCCTCGGCCGCGACTGACCCTCGGCCGTCGGCTGCCCCCGATGCACCGTCACCGCACGCGCCGGCGGGTCCTACCCTGGGCGCGTGCGGGTACTGATCGTGGAGGATGAACAGCCACTGGCCGATGCGCTGGCCCGAGGGCTGCGGCGGGAGGGCATGGCGGTCGACGTGGCCTACGACGGCGACGCCGGCTACGAGAAGTCCTCGATCACCCGCTACGACGTGGTGGTGCTGGACCGCGACCTGCCGGGGATGTCCGGCGACGAGCTGTGCGCCGAGCTGACCGGCAACGGCGGCACCACCCGGGTGATCATGCTGACCGCGAGCGGCGCGCTGGCGGACAAGGTCGAGGGGCTCTCCCTGGGCGCCGACGACTACCTGGCCAAGCCGTTCGACTTCCCCGAGCTGGTGGCCCGGATGCGGGCGCTGGGCCGGCGGGCAACCCCGGCCACCCCGCCCGTGCTGGCCGCCGGCGACGTGCTGGTCGACCCGGCCCGGCGCACCGTGCACCGGGCCGGCGAGCTGGTGGAGCTGACCCGCAAGGAGTTCGGGGTGCTCGAGGTGCTGCTGGGAGCCGGCGGGGCGGTGGTCAGCAGCGAGGAGCTGCTGGAGCGGGTGTGGGACGAGCACGCCGACCCGTTCACCACCACGGTCCGGGTCACCGTCATGACGCTGCGCAAGAAGCTCGGCGAGCCGGGGATCATCGAGACGGTGGTCGGCTCGGGCTACCGCGTCCCGTCGGCGGGGTAGGTCGGCCCCGGTGTCGGTCAAGGGCGCGGTGGGGTACCTGGGAGGCGGCTCCGCCGGCCCGGGCCTGCGGTTGCGCCTGACCGTGGTGTGCACCGCGCTGGCCGCCCTGGTCAGCGTGCTGCTGCTGTGGCTGGGCTGGTTGCTGGTGGGCGGGGTGACCAGCGCGGTGCCCTCGCTGCCGCCGGGCACGACGGTGCAGGTGCGGGACCAGCCGGTGCCCGCCGACGCGCTCGGCCGGGCGCTCGCCGACGCCGCCCGCTCCGACGTGCTGCGCACCGGGCTGATCGCGTTCCCGCTGGTGGTGGCCGCGGCGGCGGTGGTGTCCTTCGTCGCGGTGGGCCGGGTGCTGCGGCCGTTGCACCAGGTCACCGGCACGGTGCGGCGGCTGTCGGCCGAGTCGTTGGGGGAGCGGGTCGACCTGGCCGGGGCGCGCGGCGAGGTCGCCGAGCTGGCGGAGAGCTTCGACGCGATGCTGGACCGGCTGTCCGCCGCGTTCGAGATGCAGCGCCGGTTCGTGGCCAACGCCAGCCACGAGCTGCGCACCCCGCTTGCCGTGATGCGCACCGAGGTCGACGTCACGCTGGCCGACCCGGACGCCGACGTCGCCGAGCTGCGCCGGATGGCCGAGGTGGTGCGCGGCGCCACCTACCGGGCGGACGCCCTGGTGGAGGGCCTGCTGCTGCTCGCCCGCACCGAGGCCGGGGTGGCCGGGCCGAGCGCCGAGGTCGACCTGGCCGAGCTGGTCCGCCCGGCGCTGGCCGCGGTGCGCGCGGAGGCCGACGAGCGGGGCCTGAAGGTGCGGCTGCGCCGCGAGCAGGCGCCGACCACCGGCGACCCGGCGCTGCTCGAGCGGGTGGTCGGGAACCTGGTGGAGAACGCCGTGCGGCACAACGTGGACCGCGGCTGGCTGGAGGTGTGCACCGGCCGGGACGGCGGCGAGGTGACGCTGCGGGTGTCCTCCAGCGGCGCCCCGGTGTCCGCCGACCAGGTGGTGTCGCTGTTCGAGCCGTTCCGCCGCGGTGCCCAGCGCGCGACCGGCAGCGGCTCCGGGCTGGGCCTGTCCATCGTGCGGGCGGTCGCGGCGGCGCACCGCGGATCGGTGTCGGCCGAGCCGGTGGTCGGTGGCGGGCTGGCCGTCACCGTCCGGCTGCCGGCGCTGTAGGCCGGTCGCCGGCCCGTCGCTGCCGGGGTGCCTGCGTCAGTCGCTCCGGGGCTCGGGGCCCCTCGGGGACTCGGCGTCCTTCGCGGGCTCCGGCCGGGCCTTGAGCGCGGCGTCGAGCTGGTCGCCGAGCAGGTCGACCTGCCACTCGCGGGCGCCGCCCGCGCGCAGCGCGTCCCGCACTGGCCCGTCCGGCGGCTGCCAGCACACGCGGCGCAGCAGGTCGGGCTGCAGCAGGTTCTCCACCGGCACCGTGCGCTGCGTGCTGATCTCGGCCACCGCCTTCTTCGCGGCGGCCAGCCTGGCCGCCGCGTCCGGATCCCGGTCGGACCACCGGTTCACCGGTGGCGGCCCGTCCGAGGGCAACGCGGCGGGCGGCAG
>DASXJJ010000243.1:0-14381 GCA_036497465.1 Pseudonocardia sp.
GGCCCCGTCGACCACGACGTGGGTCACCACCGACACCACGCCGGGGGGCACCGGCCCGGCCGCGTTACCGGCGGTGTTGCCGGCGGTGTTGCCGGCGGTGTTGCGCAGCGCCAGTGCGAGCAGGCTGCCCAGCTGCCCCTCGGTCATCGCGCCGAGCACGAACATGGGCTGCTCCGGCACCCGCCGCGCGGCCTCCTCCTGCTGCACGGCAAGGTTGCCGACCTGCGGGCCGTTGCCGTGCACGACGACCACGTCCCACCCGGCGGCGCGCACCCGCCACACCGCCTCCGCCAGCGGGACGGAGTTCGCGAGCTGCTCGGCGAACGTGCCGCGCTGCCCGCTGCGGGTGATCGCGTTGCCACCGAGCGCGACGACCGCGGTCTTGGCCATGGAGCGGGTCCTCCGGTCCGGGAGATGCGGGACGCCGGCGTGCACCTGACGTACATCATGAGAAATACAGGAATCACTATAGTAGATGACCCACGTCCCGCCAGCCCCGGTAAAGTTCGGGTCGTGACCCAGGAAGACCTGCGGTTGCGCCTCGTCGGACCGATCACGGCGGACGGTGAGCCGCCCGCGCCCGTGCCCGTCGGCAAGGCGCGACGAGCCCTCGCCGTGCTCGCGCTGCGCGCCGGCGAGTTCGTCTCGGTGGGCACGATGGTCGAGGCGCTCTGGGAGGACGAGCCGCCCGAGCGCGCCGACCGCAACATCGCGGCGCTGATCAGCCGGCTGCGCAGGGTCCTCGGCCGCGACCGCATCGAGGGCAACGCCACCGGCTACCGGCTGGTGACCCGGCAGCTCAGGGTCGACGTGCTGGAGGCCTTCGAGCTGGTCGAGGCGGCCGAGCGGGAACTGAGCCGGGGCAACGTCGCGCTGGCCTCGGTGAGCGCCGAGCGGGCCGCCCGGATGCTGGACTCCGACGTGGCGCTGGCCGGTGAGCGGGAGGACCCGTGGTTGCGGGACGTGCGGCGCGGCATCGCCGGATGGCTGCGCCGGGCGCGGATCTGCTGGAGCACCACCGCGCTGGAGCTCAACGCCCCCGAGGTGACGGTCCGGGTCGCCGGCGAGGTGCTGCGCGACGACCCGCTCGACGAGCAGGCGTGCCGGCTGGTGATGTCCGGCCACCAGCGGACCGGGCGCGCCGGCGCCGCGCTCGTGGAGTACCGCCGGCTGCGGCTGGCCATGACCGAGCAGCTGGGCACCAACCCGTCGCCGGAGACCCAGGCCGCGTACCTCGCGGTGCTGCGTTCCGAGCAGCCCGACCCGGCCGGCACCCCGGCGCCGAGGAGCTCGCCGGTCGAGCCCGAGCCGCTGGTCGGCCGGTCCGCGGAGCTGCGCGCGTTGCGCGCGCTGTGGTCGGCGGCCGCGGCCGGCACGCCGGGGCTCGCGGTGGTCGTCGGCGAGGCCGGCATCGGCAAGACGGCGCTGGTCGAGCGGTTCGCCGAGCAGTCCCGGCTGACCGGCGCGCTGGTCGTCCCGGTCAGCTGCTTCGAGGCCGAGCGCTCGCTGTACCTGCAACCGATGGCCCAGGCGGTGCGCACGGTGGCCCGGCGGCTGCGCCCGGCCGAGATCCGCGAGCTGGCCGGGGCGCGGCTCGGGCCGCTGACCCAGCTGGTCCCGGAGCTGACCGAGATCGTCGGCGCCGTCGACTACCAGCGGGTCGGCCCCGAGCTGGAGCACGGCCGGGGCCTGGACGCGGTGGCCGGCTTCCTGACCCGGTTCGGCGCCCGGCACCCGCTGCTGCTGGTGGTCGAGGACGTGCACCACTCGGGCCGGTCCACCGTCGAGGCGCTGCACCTGCTCGCCTCGCGCGCGGACGGCAGCCGCATCATGGTCGTGGTCACCGAGCGCACCTCCGAGGACGACCCGGTCACCGGGCCGCTGCGGGACGTCGCCGACGGCTGGCTGGAGCCCGCGCCGCTCACCCCGGCCGAGGTCGGCGAGCTGGTGGAGCGGTCCCGGTCCGGTTACGACGGCGCGCTGCTGCACGCCCGCACCGGCGGGTCGCCGCTGTTCGTCACCGAGCTGCTCCGGCACGCCGACCAGCCCGCCGCGCCCGGGTCGGCGGCCTCCGGGGTGGACCCGGTGCCCCCGTCGCTGCGCGAGGCCGTGGCCCAGCGGATCGCGCACGCCGGCGAGCACACCGCGGAGCTGCTCGCCCACGCCGCCGTGCTCGGCTCCACGTTCTCCCTCGACGACGTGGCCCGGCTGGGCGGCATCGACGTCGAGGACGGCGCCCGCAGGGCCGAGCGGGCGTTGCGGGCCCGGCTGCTGGTGGCCATGGGCGGCACCTTCCGGTTCGCCAACGACATCGTGCGCCAGGTCGCCTACGAGTCGACGCCCGAGCCGGTGCGGGTGAGCCGGCACCGGCGGGCCGCGCGGCTGTTCGCCGACCGGCCCGAGACGGCGGCCCGGCACCACGACTCGGCCGGTGACCGCGCGGCCGCCGCCACCGCCTGGGCCGCCGCCGCCGGCCAGGCGCACCTCGCCTTCGCCAACACCGAGGCGGTCGAGCTGCTCGGCCACGCGGTGGACGCGGCGCGCGCCCGCGGCGAACCGACCCTGCTGATCGACGTACTGCTGCGCCGCGGCCAGGGCTACTCCGAGCTGGGCCGCTACACCGACGCCCGCGCCGACCACGAGGCCGCGCTCGAGCTGGCCAGGGCCGAGAACGACACCGAGCTCGAGGCGCGCGCGCTGGAGCAGCTCGGCTGGACCGCGCTGTTCGCCAGGGACGCGCTGCACGCGGTGGACTTCGCCGAGCAGGCCACCGAGCTGGCCGAGTCCGCGGCGGCGGCGCCGGGGGCGCTGCCCAGCGCCACGCTGCTGCTGGGCCGGGTCCGGCACTGGGACGGCGAGTACGCCGGCGCGGCGGCCGCCTACGACCGGGTGCTGGCGTCCGGCCCGGCCGACACCACGACCGCGGTCGCGCTGGCCTACCGCGGCGCGTTGCTGCAGCACCAGGACCGGTTCGCCGAGGCCCGGTCGGTGCTGGCCAGGGCCGCGGTGCTGTGCCGGCGCACCGGGGAGTTCCGCCCGATGCTGCAGACGCTGTTCTTCACCGCGCTGGCCCGGGGCGACACCGGCGACTTCTCCGGGGCGCTGCGCGCGCTGGACAACGCCCGGCGGCTGATCGATGCGGAGAAGGTCGGCTTCTACCGGGCCGGCATCGAGACGACCACGTCCTGGATCTGGCAGGAGCTGGGCCAGGTGGGCCGGGCGAAGGACCACGCCGAGCTGGCGGTCGAGCTGGCTCACCGGGGCGGCGGCGCGTTGGAGCTGGAGCAGGAGCTGCACGCCCTGCTCGCCGTCGCGGACTGCGAGCTGATGCTGGGCCGCGACGACCAGGCGGCGGCGGCGGTGCTCGCCGCCGCCCCCATGCTGGAGCGGTCGCTGCCGTTCCGGCCGAGGGCGATGATGCGGCTGCTGGAGATGCGCTCGCGGTGGGAGCCCGGGGTGGCCGAGCAGCTGCTCGACGAGGCCCGCCGCTACTCCTCCCGCAAGTACGAGGCGCTGGCGCTGCGCACGCTCGGCCACCCGGAGTCGGCCGCCGCGCTGGCCGGGGCGACGGGCTCCGACCTGCTGCTGGGCCAGCTGGGCGCGCCCGCCGAGCGCCGCGCCGCGGTGGACCGCATCGCCGCGTCGCTGCCCGTCGAGCTGCGGTCCACGTTCGTCGCCGCGGGACGGCTCCTGGTGCCGGCGCCGCGCACCAGCTGACCGCCGCGGAACGGCGCCCGCCGGGGCTCGGTCAGCGGCGCGGGTCAGCGGCGCAGGTCGATGTCCATCAGCAGGTGCGGCCGGCCGACGTAGGTCTCCGGCCCGCCCCGGCGGGTCCAGCCCAGCCTGCCGAAGAACACCTCGTTGGCCGGCTGCACGTGCGCGATCATGAGGCCTCCGCCGAGAGCACCCGCGGTGGCCACCGCGTACCGGACCAGCGGCGCGCCGAGGCCGCTGGTCCGGAACTCGGGGAGCACCGCGAGCCGGTCGCCCTGCCAGCGGTCGGCGGCGGGTCCGGCCGTGGGGCTCCCGGCGACACCGCCACCGGCCGGCAGCGGGAACAGCCGGACGGTGCCCGCCGGCACGCCGTCCACCAGGCCGAGGACGTGCAGGGTGGCCGGGTCGTCGTCCCGCTCGTCGCGGTCCGACACCGCGAAGACGCCCTGCTCCACGACGAACACCGCGCGCCGGATGCGGTGGTGGGCCGCGCGGTACTCCGGTCCGTCGGCCGGCCGGCAGCGCACCTCGGCGCGGCGCCGGTCGCCGGCCCGCCGGGCGCCGGGACGGCCGGCCAGGATGTCGGTCACGGCCGCTGCGCCCGGCCGGTCTCGACCGCGGCGCGCTGCCGCTCGTACTGGGCCAGCCAGGCCGCCCGGTCGTCGAAGGACCAGGACACCTCAGGCAGGCCCTCCGGGATGACCTCCACCGCGAACGGCGGGCCCCCCGACCAGACGTCGATGCTGGCCACCAGGGTGGTGCCGGACTCCAGGTGCAGCGCGACCGAGCGGCCGTCGACCAGCTCGCCGGGGCTCTCCGCGCCGCTGAGGGTGACCCACTGCCGGCCGGCCGCGCGGGCCTGCGCGACCGCCCGCTCGATGCGCCGCCGGTCCCGCTCGGCACCGATCTCCCGGTCCCGGACCCCGCAGGCCACCCCGACGAGCAGCTCGGTCGGGACGCCGGCGCCGAGCACGCCCGCCGAGGCGAGCAGCCCGTCGCCCTCGGCCTCGGCGGCCAGCAGCGCCCCCATGTCGTCGCCCCGCCGCCCCAGCTCGGTGACCACCGCGCGGATCTGGGTGAGCGCGCGCTGGTAGTTGGTCGGGTCGGCGATCAGCGTCGGGTAGAGCCGGTCCTCGGCGGCGCGCCAGCGTCTCCGGGCGGCCTGCTCGGCGGGCTCGGTCATGCTCGGCCCCCAGGACTCGGGAGGGACGGACTCCCCCGGTGACCGGCCGGGCGTCCCGGCCGGTCGCCCGAGGGGGGCGGACGTCGTCAGAGCGTCCAGGTCTGCATCACCAGCGCGCCCTCGCGACGGGCGGTCAGGGTCGCGTCCAGCACGTCCAGCGGGTGCATCGGCTTGACGCCCTCGATGAGGTCGGTCTCCCGCATGCCGTACAGCGCGGCCATCGCGAACCGGCAGGCGTAGACCTTGCCGCCCTCCTTCATGAACGTCTGCAGCTGGTTGTTGTAGGCCAGGTGACCCGGGAAGGCCTCCGCGCCCACGGTCGGGAAGCCCCGGGTGGCCGAGGCCATCAGGACACCCGGGCCGAACAGCACCAGGCTCGTGTCGAACCCCTTCCGGTTGATCCGGGTGCAGGTCAACATGTTGACCAGGCCCACCGATCCCTCGTAGGGGACGGTGTGCATGAAGACGTAGGCCTTCTCACCCTCTCCCGCCTGGATGTCCTCGAACAGTTTCTCGTCGTAGTCGACGATCGCATCACCCGAGTGGGCCCGCTCACCGACGATCTGCGCCACGGTCGATCTCCTTCACTGTGTGTGCGGTGGTGGTCGAGGGTCAGACCGCCGGCCCGCCGGGGGCGGGAGGCGGAGCCCACGTCTTGCGGTGGCTGCCGGGCATCGCGCGCATGATCCGGTGTCGCACCGGCCAGGGCAGCAGCGAGTACGCGGGGGCGAAGGCCCGGAGCCAGAAGATCTCCTTCACCCCCCGGGGCGGCCGGGGCGCGGGCGTGCCGTCCCGGGCGGCCAGCCTGCGGTGGGCGTCCACCAGCAGGTAGTGCTCGGCGTTGGCGCGCAGCCAGCCGGAGAACCCGGTGCGCACCGGATCAGCCCCTCTTCTCGAGGTTGGCCAGGCCGTTCTGCGCGGCGGTCACGATCGGCTCGTTCAGTGCCCCGATGGCCGGCGAGTACACGTTCTCCATCGAGCCGAGGTCGCGCAGCGTCAGCCCGAACTTGATCGCGGTGGCCAGGAAGTCGGCCCGCTCCTTGATCCCCTCGCCGCCGCCGACCATCTGCGCGCCGATCAGCCGCAGCGTCCCGGGCTCGGCCAGCAGCTTGATCTTGATCTTCTTCACGCCCGGGTAGTAGCGCGCCCGGGAGATGCCCTCGCCGACGCCGAGCACGTAGGGGATGCCGAGCGCGGTGGCGGTGGTCTCGCCGAAGGACGCGCCGCCGATGACCCACTTGCCGGCCGGGGTGCCCCACGGCACGTACACCGCCCGGTAGGTCCGGTCGCCGCCGGCGGCGTTGGCGCCGGCGACCTTGCCCTGGGAGTAGGCGTGCGAGCCGGTCAGCCCCTGCAGCGGCACTCCGGTCAGCCCGTGCGGGATCTCGCAGGCGTCCCCGGCGGCCCACACCCCGGGCGCGGAGGCCTTCATCCGCTCGTCGACGACGATGCCGCCGGTGGAGCCCAGCGTGATGCCCGCGGCGGCGGCCAGCGCGTTGTTCGGGGTCTTGTGGGTGGCCACCACGGCCAGCTCGACCGGGATCTCCCCGCCGGAGGTGCCGATCGCGCGGAGCCTGCCGGCGCCGTCGCCGAGGAAGGACTCCAGCGTGGTGTTGAAGTGCAGGTGCACGCCCAGCTCGCGCCAGGACTCCTCGACCGGCGCCATGATGTCCGGGTCGGCCATGGTGGCCAGCGCGTACGGGTTCGGGTCCACCAGGTGGGTCTCCACGCCGCGGTGGGCCAGCGCGGTCACCATCTCCAGGCCGAGCGGGGAGGCCTCGACCACCACCGCGCGCTTCGTGTCGGAGATGACCTTGTCCCACTCGGCGGCGCGGCGGATGTTCTTGACGTAGTAGAGCCCCGACAGGTCCGAGCCGGGCACCCCGGGGTCGGCGTAGTCGAAGCCGGTGCCGATGATCAGGCTGTCGTAGGGGACGGTGCCCTCGCCGGTGACGGTGACGGTCCTCGCCGCCGTGTCGACGGCGGTCACCTCGGTCTCGTAGCGCACGTCGATGCCGACGTCCACGTAGGCCTGCTTGCCGGCCAGGATGAGCTTGTCGAAGCTCTCGATCTCGCCGCCGTGCACGTACGGGATGCCGCACGGGCTGTAGGCGACGTCCTCGTACTGCGTGTAGACGGTCACCTCGGCGCCGGGGTCGGCCGCTTTGACGCCGCCGGCGGCGCCCAGCCCGGCCGCGCCGCCGCCGATCACCACTGTCCTACGCGGCACGGTGGACCGCCTTTCGACGTCTATGCTTGCCATCGCCCACTGTTATTTACTATCCGATGCGACCTGTTCACCATACTCAACGGGTCATCGGTGTCAACGCCCGAGCGAGGAGACCGCCCCCATGCCCCGTCCCCGCACCGCCGAGGGCGCGCCGGACCGGCCGGGCTGGGAGGCCGTCGTCGAGTCGATCGGCCCCGAGGTCCGGGTGCTGCGCGACCGCCGCGAGCTGTCCCTGCAGCAGCTCGCCCAGCGGGCCGACGTCTCGGCCGCCGCGATCCACAAGGTCGAGCGGGGCGACATGGTCCCCACCGTGACCACACTGCTGAAGATCGCCGGGGCGCTGGGGGTGTCGATCGGGCACTTCCTCGGGACGGAGCTCCCGGACCCGCCGAAGGCCGTGCGGTCCCGCGCGCTGCAGGCCGAGCCCAGCGCGCCGGGCTCGACGTCGCTGAGCGGACCGAGGGGCCGCTTCCGCTCCACCGGCGCCGTCTCCCGGCTGGCCCCCGGCGACGCCCGCCGCGGCCGCCGCGCACCCGGCGAGGCCCTCGTGGTCGTGGTGCACGGCAGCCTCGCGGTGCGGGTCCGTGCTCAGGAGCACACCCTCGTCGCCGGCGAGTCGCTGCACTTCCCGACCGACGTCGAGCACCGGTGGTCCAACCCCGGCCCCGGGCTGGCCCAGGCGGTCTGGTTCACCGTCGCCGACTAGGCACGCCGCTCGGGAACCCCGGCCGCCTCCCGCGCCGCGGCCAGCAGGTCCCGCTCCGCCCGATCGAAGCCGGCGGCCCGGCCCGCTCCGTCCGCCTCCAGCCGGTCGAGGTCGGAGCGCAGCGCGGCGGTCATCGCGAACAGGGCCTCCGGGGCGGCCCCGCCCTGCGCGCGCCGCGACTCGACGATCCGCCACGGGTCCAGCACCGCCGACAGGTCCGCACCGGTCATCCCCCAGGACGTACCGGTGTGCGCCAGCGCCGCCTCGTCGATCATCCGGCCGGTGATGTGCCCGCCCGGCACGCCGTCCCGGCTGGCCGCGCGCACGGTGTTGCCCACCACCACGTACGCGGTGCGGTAGTCGACGCCGAGGCGCTGCACCAGGTACTCGGCCAGGTCGGTGGCCTGGGTGTAGCCGCGGTCGAGCTCCTCACGCATCCGGACCTCGTTGACCCGCAGGTGGCCCACCACCCCGGTCATCAGCCGGGTGATCCGCACCGACAGGTCCAACGCGCGGGGCACCTCCCCGTAGGCGAAGATCAGGTTGTCGCTACGCGCCGACGGGCTCTTGGTCACCGCGAGGAACCCGGTCAGCCGCCCGATCAGCACCCCGGACGCCCCGCGCACGATGGCCAGTGCGTACGGGTTGCGCTTGTTCGGCATCAGGATGCTGGAGCGGGTGTAGGCGTCGGCCAGGTCGACGAAGTCGAACTCGCTGGAGGAGAAGATCTCCAGGTCCTCGGCCAGCTTGGAGAAGTTGGACAGCAGGCTGGCGGCGGTGGCCAGCACGTGGATCAGCCCGTCCACCTGCCACATCGCGTCGCGGGTGTGTGGGATGACGCCGCCGAACCCCAGCGCGGAGGCGATCGGTCCCCGGTCCTCCAGCAGCCGGGTGCCGTTGACGCAGCCCGCGCCGCCGGGGCTGGTGTCCACCCAGTCAAGCTCGTCCAGCAGCCGCCGCGCGTCCCGGACCGTGGAGTAGACGAAGGACAGCAGGTAGTGGCCGAACGTGGACGGCTGCGCCTGCTGCAGGTAGGTCTGGTCGGGCAGCAGCGTGCGGGCGTGCTCCTCGGCGACGCCCGTCGTCTCCGCCGCGAAGGAGACCGACTCGGCGACCAGGTCGGCGAGCTGGCGGCGCAGGTGCAGCCGCAGCGCCACCCGCGCGGCCTCCCGCCGGGGCCGGCCGGCGTGCAGCCAGCCGGCCGCGTCGCCGATCCGGGAGACGAAGTAGCGCTCCCGGGAGTTGTACGGCTCGCCGTAGGCCGGGTCGTACGGGAAGTCCTCGGCCGGCACCTCGACCACCTCGAGCAGCAGCGCCAGCAGCTCCCGCCGGGCGTGCGGCGGCACGATGTCGCGGCGGGCGAGGTCGAGCACGTGCGCGATGTCGGCCAGGTTCAGCCCGTGGTGCAGGAAGCTCGCGTCCGCGTTCTCCAGCGCGAAGCCCGACTCGACCAGCTCCGGGGCCGGGCCGTCCCTCGGCGGGCCGTCCTGCCGGCCCCGCCCGTTGCGCAGTGTCATGGTGAGCCCTTCCCGATGGTTGGCGCGCTCAGCGCGCCGACGGCCGGCACCACCCCACCGGTGTGCCAGTACACGGTCGGCCCGGCGCCGGCGGCCAGCCGGTCGGCGGCCACCGCGAACGCCTTGGCCCCGTACGTCCCGTCCAGCAGCAGCCCCTCGGCGTGCAGCGCCAGGCTCGCGCGCCCCCGCTCGGCGTCGGTGCTCCGGCCGAAGCCCGCCCCGATCGCCTCCACCAGCTCCAGGGCGGCCGGCGACGGGGCCGGGGTACCGAGCAGCCGGGCGCAGCCCCCGGCCATCCGCAACACCTCGGGGCCGACCCGCGCCACCGGGCGGCTCACCGAGACACCGAGCACCGGCACGTCCATTCCGGCGGCGGCCAGGCCGGCCAGCAGCCCGGCGCAGCTGCCCCCGGAGCCCACCGCGAGCACGATCAGCGCGGGCGGCTCCGGCCCGGCCCACTGGGCGGCCAGCTCGGCGGCGGCCACCGCGAACCCGACCGCACCGAGCGCGGTGGAGCCGCCCCTCGGCACCGGGTAGGCCGGCCGGCCCTCGGCGGTCAGCCGCTCCGCGCGCCGCGCCACCAGCACGTCGACGGCGTCCCGCTCATGGTCCCCGGTGGGCCGGATCCGCGCGCCGGCGGCCCTGGCGAGGTCCAGGTTCGGCCCGCACGGCTCGCCCCAGATGACCAGCTCGCAGTCCAGGCCGGCGGCCCGGGCGGCCATCGCGGCGGCCGGGCAGAAGTTCGAGCCCGGCCCCCCGCCGGTGACCAGCACCTCCGCCCCCGCCCGCAGCGCGTCGCCGACCAGGAACTCCAGCGGCCGGGTCTTGTTGCCGGCCACGCCGAAGCCGGCCAGGTCGTCGCGCTTGAGCCACAGCTCGCCCCGGCCCACCGCCCGCTCCAGCCGCTCGGCGCGCACCAGCGGGGTCGGGAACGTACCCAGCCGCACCCGGGGCAGCCGGACGTCCAGGCCGGTCATCCCCACCGCTCCGGCTCGGCGGCCCTGGCGGCGGCCGCGGCGGCCCGCACCGCGTCGACCATGGCGCCGGCGGCCTCGGTGCTCGGCGAGTCGCGCCACCGCCGGACCTCCGCCTCGTCCGCCAGACCCCGCGCGGCCAGCCCCACCGCCAGGTCCCCGGGCGCGTCCCGGAGCACCTCGTGCAGCGCGCGCTGCGCCCGGTCGCGGCCCAGCCGGGCGGACAGCTCGGCCAGCACCCGCTCCGAGCCCAGGTCGGGGCCGAACCGGCGGACCGTGCCGGCCATCGCCTCGGCGTGCACCTCCAGCCCGTCCAGCAACGGGCCGGCGACGGCCAGCGCCGCCGCGGTGAGCTGGCAGACCTCGGGCAGCGCCAGCCACTCGGCCTTCCACGCCCGGCCGTCCCGTTCGTGCCCGCCGACCATGCCCTCCAGGAGCACCGCCGAGGAGGACCGGGCGAGGCGGGCCAGGGTGTCCAGGTGCTCCGCGCGCTCCGGGTTGCGCTTGTGCGGCATGGTGATGCTGCTGACCGCCCCGGGCGGCGCGGGCTCGGCCAGCTCGCCGATCTCCGGGCGGGCCAGCTCGTAGACCTCGGTGCCGATGCGGGCGAGCGTCCCGCACACCATGGCCAGCAGGTGCCCGAACTCGGCCACCCGGTCCCGCGCGGTCAGCCAGGACATGCCGGGGTCGGCCAGGCCCAGCCGGGCGCAGTAGGCCGCCCGCAGCCGGGGCCCGTCGGCGCCGAAGAAGCCCAGCCCGCCCACCGCGCCGCCGAGCTGGCCCACCGCCCACCGGGTGCGGCCAGCGCGCAGCCGTTCCAGGTGCCGGCGCACCTCGTCGGCCCAGCCCGCCGCCTTGAACCCGAAGGTGATCGGGACCCCGGGCTGGCCGTGCGTGCGGCCGGCCATCACCGTGTCCCGGTGCGTCCCGGCCAGCGCCAGCAGCCGCGCCTCGACCGCCCGCAGGTCCCGCCAGACGATGCCCCCGACATCCCGCATGACCAGCCCGAACCAGGTGTCGGTCACGTCCTGCACGGTGGCACCGAGGTACACGTGTTCCCGCGCGTGCTCGGGCAGCACCCGGACCAGCCCCCGGATCAGCCCGAGCGTGGAGTGCCCGGTCAGCCGGGTCTGCTCGGCGACCAGGTCCCAGTCCAGGGCCTCGACCCTGGCCTCCCGCGCGATCGCGTCGGCCGCCCCGGCCGGGATGATCCCCAACGAGGCCTGCGCCCCGGCCAGCGCGACCAGGACGTCCAGCCAGGACTGCACCATCGCGCGCTCGTCGAACAGCGCCGCCGTCTCCGGGGTTCCCCACAGGTGCGCGTACAGCCGGGACGAGCTCAGACGGGTTCCCACACCGGCTCCTCCTGCGCCGCCAGTGCCGCCAGCGCCGCGCGGACGTGCTCCAGCGACGAGCCCCAGGGCACCGACACCCAGCCGTCCCCGTACTCCAGCCGCTCCTCCTGCAGGCAGCACTTGGTCAGCACCCGCGCGCCGGCCGGCCACCCGGTGCGCTGCTTGGGGCACAGGTCGACCGTGGGGGGCTCGTCACCGTAGAACCAGCGGTGGATCTGCCGGGACCGGGCGCAGCCGAGCAGGGTCCACGCCGCGCGCTCCGGGTGCTCGTCCAGATAGGACACCTCGGCGCCGGGCACCTCGCCGCCGGAACCCCGGCAGGGCAGCAGGTAGTGCCGGGCGGGGCGGCGCGCGGCCAGCTCGACCAGCTCGGTGAGGTCGCCGACCAGCTCGATCGGCGGCAGCGACTCGGTGACCGCGAGCACCCGGCGCGCCTGGTCCAGCAGCTTCGCCGGCTCCGGCGGCGTCACCTCGCGCACCACGATCCGCAGCGGGGACGGCCGGAGGATGAAGCTCACGTGCGCGTACCGGCCCTGCACCACGACGGCGGCGACCCCCGGGGCGTGCTCGCGGGCCACCTCGGCGAGCGCCGACGGGACGCCGGTGTCCGCATCGGGGTCGACCACGTAGGCGCAGTCCGCCGGCCCGGCCAGCAGCTCGACCGCGACGACCGGGGAGAACAGCTCGGCGTCCGACGCCCTGGTCACCCGGACCAGTGCGGTGTCGGCGCCGGCTCGGGCCACCACGAAGCGGGTGCGCCGGTAGGCGGGGCGGCCGAGCAGGTGCGCCCGCAGCTCCGGCTCGCCGAGGCCGACCCCGGGTGGCACCCGCGCCACCGACACGCCCCGGTAGCGGTCCGGGACGACGTTGCCGCCGCCGGTCACGCCGGTTCGACCTCGGCCCGCCCGCGCCGGTCCACCGCGGCGGTGTCCGAGCGCAGGCCCAGCCGCAGCGTCTCCACCGAGAGGATGTCGGTCGCGGCCACGTTGCCCAGGTTCACGTCGGCGCCGAACCGCCGCACGAACCACGCCTGCTGCGCCGCCCTCGGTGCCTCGAAGATCACCGACTCCACTCCGACCGCGCCGACCACCGCCTCGACCACCTCCGGGCGCACCCGCCCGGCCTCGTCGAACGTGCCCACCGTGCCGCTCTGCCGGCCCTCGGTGACCACCAGGCAGGCTCCGGAGTCCAGATCGGCGCGGCACTCGACCGGCCAGTTCCGCGCGGCGTGCCGCTCACCCGGTGCCTTGGTGCCGACCTCGGCCAGCACCTGGAAGCGCCCGGCCGCCAGCCGGATCAGCTCGCGCTTCTGGCGCGGCGTCATGTCGACCGTGCCCCGCGACACCTCGACCTGGCGGAACCCGACCGACGCCGCCCAGTCCAGGCACTCCCACGCGGCGTCCTGCGCCCAGGCGATCTCCAGCATCGTCCCGCCCAGGCACGCCTCGACCCCGTGGGCGGCCAGCAGCTCGATCTTGGCGGGCAGCGTGCGGTCCACGTAGCCGGTACCCCAGCCGATCTTCCAGATGTCGACGTGCGGCGCCCCGGAGGCGAGCAGGTCAGCGGTCGCCGCGAGCCCGGTGCCCTGGTCCAGGATGTGCGTCAGGCCGTGCGTGCGGGGCTTGGTCGCGCGGGGCGGGAGGTCCAGGAACGTGGGGGCAGGCACCGGCCCATCGTATTTCATATAGAAAACCTTCGTCTACTATACGAGATATGCGGGCTAGCGGACCAACTCGATCACCCGGGCGAGCGTGGGCGCGGGCGGCTCCCCGACCGCGCGGCGGCCCACGATGTCCACCGCGAGGCTGAACGCGCGCTCGGCCACCTCCGGGCGGCTCCACCGGTGCCGGCCCGCGAAGTCCAGCCAGGCCCGCGGACCTACGACGTCGGCCTCGGAGTAGTCCAGCTCGTGCCAGGTCACCGCGATCTCGAGCAGCTCGACCAGCGCCTCGGGTTCGATGTCCACGGCGAGCAGCCGATCGTGGTGTTCCGGGAACCGCCCGGCCAGGTCACAGTGACCGAGGCAGGACGTCAGACGCGGCGCATGGGCGGTGGACATCAGCGACCCCCGGCGTGGAGCAGGCGTGGAACAGGTGTGGATCCGTGACTCGGGCCACAGTGCACCACCGCGGTTGCACTGGTGTTGCAGCGCGAGGCGGTGAGACCGCCGGAAACCGACGAGAAGAGCGACGTGGAGGACGAATGGGTGCGACCGAACGATCCGTGCGGTGCCGGTGGACCGGGGGGCTGCGCGCCGAGGTGGACGCGGGAGGCCATCTGGTGGTCGCCGACGAGCCCGAGTCGGTCGGCGGAACCGGCACCGGCCCGCAGCCGACCGAGCTGCTGCTCGCCTCGATCGCGTCCTGCTTCACCCTCGCGCTCGCCTACTCCGCGCGGAAGCGCTCCGTCGAGCTCGCCGACGTCGAGGTCGAGGTCACCGGCTACTACGACGGCCCCCAGTTCTCCTCGTTCCGGATCGCCGTGCGGGCCGGCACGCCGTCCGGGGCCGAGCTGGACCGGCTGGTCGAGTCGGCCGAGCGGGTCTGCTACGTCACCCGCACCCTGCGCGCCTCACCGGAGATCGAGGTCGTCACCGGCTGAGCCCGCGCCGGCGTCGTCGTTCTCGGCGGTGTCGGCTGCGTTCTCGGCGGCGGCCGCGTTCTCGGCGGCGGCCGCGTTCTCGACGGCGGCCGCGTTCTCGA
>DASXJJ010000244.1:0-9625 GCA_036497465.1 Pseudonocardia sp.
GCCACCACCGCCGGCCTCGCTCTGGCCGTCGTGCCGCTGTCCGCCGTCGCCGAGGCCTGGGGCCGCCGCCGGATGATGACCTGGGCGCTCGCCGTCTCGGCCGTCCTGGGCCTGCTCGCGCCGCTGGCCCCGATCTTCGGCGTGCTGGTCGGCATCCGCGCGCTGCAGGGCGTGGCGATCGCCGCGCTGCCCGCGCTGGCCATGTCGCACGTGACCAACGAGGTGGCGCCGCGCTGGCTGGGTGGCGCGATGGGCGTGCTCATCGCGGGCAACACCGTCGGCGGGCTGTCCGGCCGGCTGGTCGCGGGCGCGGTCGCGGACCTCGGCGGGTGGCGGCTGGCCCTCGCGGTGATCGGGGTGCTCTCGCTGGCCTGCACCGTGGCCTTCCGGCTGCTGCTGCCGGCGCAGCTGTCGCCCGATCCGCCCCGAGTGCGGCTGCGCGAGCTGGGCGGGCCGCTGCGGCTACACCTCACCGACCCGGGGATGTGCTGCCTGTTCGCCATCGGGTTCCTGCTGATGGGCGCGTTCGTGACGGTCTACAACTACCTGAGCTTCCGGCTCATCGCACCACCGTTCGGGCTGGCCCCCGCGCTGGCCGGCCTGATCTTCGTGGCCTACCTGGTGGGCACCTGGGCCTCCACGACCGCGGGCAGGCTCGGCGACCGGCTGGGGCGGCGACGGATCCTCATGCCGACCACGCTGGTCGCGGTGGCCGGCATCTGGGTCACCGAGCCGAACTGGCTGCCCACCGTGCTGCTCGGACTGCTGCTGGTCACCGTCGGGTTCTTCGGCGCGCACTCGATGGCGAGCAGCTGGGTCGGCCGCCGCGCGGCGCTGCTGCCCGGCGGGTCACCGGCGCTGGCCTCGTCGCTGTACCTGTTCGCCTACTACCTGGGCAGCAGCGTCGGCGGCTCGCTGGGCGGGGTGGCCTACGACCACGTCGGCTGGACCGGGCTGGCCGGCTACGTCACCGTGCTGCTGCTCGCCGCGATCGGCCTGTCGCTGTGGCTGCGCCGGGTCCCCACCCCGGTACCGGAGCGGCCGGCCGACGCCGGTCGGTGAACCCGGCCGGTCCCCGTGCCCCGGCCCGGTCCGGCGCCTAGGTTCGGGCGTGCCCGGCCGCGGCCCACGACGACGTGGTGTCCGGGTCGACCGCCGAGGGGGAACCATGACCGAGCAGCCCGTCCGCACCGAGCGCAACGGCGCGGTGCACACCGTGATCCTGTCCCGGCCGCGCGCCCGCAACGCGGTGGACGGCCCGACCGCCGCGGCGCTGCACGACGCGTTCGCCGCGTTCGACGCCGACGAGTCCGCCTCGGTGGCCGTGCTGTGGGGCGAGGGCGGCACCTTCTGCGCCGGCGCCGACCTGAAGGCCTTCGGATCCGACCGGCGCAACCGGGTGGCCGAGGACGGCCCGGGACCGATGGGACCCAGCCGGCTGCGGCTGGGCAAGCCGGTGATCGCCGCGGTGCGCGGGCACGCGGTCGCCGGAGGGCTGGAGCTGGCCCTGTGGTGCGACCTGCGGGTGGCCGCGCTGGACGCGGTGTTCGGCGTGTTCTGCCGCCGCTGGGGGGTGCCGCTAGTCGACGGGGGCACCGTGCGGCTGCCCCGGCTGGTCGGCGGCAGCCACGCCATGGACATGATCCTCACCGGCCGGCCGGTGGCGGCCGACGAGGCGCTCCGGATGGGCCTGGCCAACCGGGTGGTACCGGCCGGCGAGGAGCGGGCCGCCGCCGAGTCGCTGGCCGCCGACATCGCCGCGGTCCCGCAGGCCTGCCTGCGTGGCGACCGACTGTCCGCCCTCGAGCAGGACGGGCTGGACGAGGCCGACGCGATGGCCGGCGAGTGGCGGCACGGGATGGTCTCGCTGGCCGCCGGTGCCGACGCCGGCGCGCGGCGGTTCGCCGAGGGCGCGGGCCGGGGCGGCTCCTTCTCCGGCTGACCGCCCGCCCGAGGGCCGATCGCCGACGTCCGAGTGACCCGCCGCCCCTCCCGGACGCCCGCGTCACGCGGCCAGCCACACTGCCAACGTCTGTTGGCCCACATTTGTTGACGCTCGGCTCCCGCCGTCCTATCGTCGGTTCCGGGAAAGCCAACAAGCGTTGGCACATATGGGAGGCGAGCGATGGACACCGATGTGATCGTGGTCGGAGCCGGCCCCACCGGGTTGCTGCTGGCCGGCGACCTGGCCGAGGCGGGAGTGCGGGTGACCGTGCTGGAACGGCGGACCGGGGAGGCGAACACCACCCGGGCGTTCGCCGTGCACGCCCGGACGATGGAGCAGTTGCGCATCCGCGGGGTGGCCGACGAGCTGGCCGCCGGCGGGTCGACCGTGCGCGGGGTGCGGGTGTTCGGGTCGATGCAGATCGACCTGTCCAGCCTGCCCACCCGGTACAACCACCTGCTGGTCACCCCGCAGTACCGCATGGAGGGGGTGCTGGGCCGGCGCGCCGAGCGGCTCGGGGTGCGGGTGGTACGCGGCGCGGAGGTCACCGGGCTCGCCCAGGACGGGTTCGGGGTGAGCCTCACCGCCCGGATCCGGACCGACGGCGACGCGAATCACCCGAACGACGCGAACGGCGCCGACGGCACGGCCACGACCTACCGGGCGCGCTACGTCGTGGGCGCCGACGGGGTGCACAGCGCCGTGCGCCGCGCGCTCGGGCTGCCCTTCCCCGGCCGCTCCGCGGTGAAATCGATCATGCTCGCGGACGTGCGGCTGCGCGAGACGCCGGCGGACGTGCTCACGGTGAACGCGGTCGGCGACGCCTTCGCCTTCATCGCCCCGTTCGGCGACGGCTGGTACCGGGTCTTCGCCTGGAACCGCCGCAACCAGGTCGACGACAGCGCCCCGGTGGAGCTGGCCGAGGTCGCGGAGGTGACCCGGAGGTCGCTGGGGACCGACTACGGCATGCACGACGCGCGCTGGCTGTCCCGGTTCCACAGCGACGAGCGGCAGGTGCCGGACTACCGGGTGGGCCGGGTCTTCCTGGCCGGCGACGCCGCGCACTGCCACTCGCCCGCCGGCGGCCAGGGCATGAACACCGGGCTGCAGGACGCGGCGAACCTGGGCTGGAAGCTGGCCGCCGCGGTCACCGGCCGGGGCGCCCACCTCCCGATCGAGGAGCTGCTGGACAGCTACCACGCCGAGCGCTACCCGGTCGGCCGCCAGGTGCTGCGCAGCAGCGGTGCACTGCTGCGGCTCGCGCTGACCCGGACGGCACCGGCCCGTGCGCTGCGCGGCGTGGCGGTGGGCACCCTGCTGCGGATCCCGGCGGTGGCGCGGGCGGTGGCCGGCTCGATCTCGGGCATCGGCATCCGGTACGCGGCGCCGTCGGGTGCCGACCCGAGGGTGGGCACCCGCGCCCCCGACGTGACGCTGCGCGACGGCGACCTGTCGGACGCGCTGCACGGCGGCCGGTACGCGCTGGTCGGCGACCGCGCTGCCGACGTGACGCTGCCCGAGGGCGTCATCGCCGCGGTGCCCGCATCGCCGTCGTCCGACGCCGACCGGCTCGTGCTGGTGCGCCCGGACGGGTACATGGGCTGGGTCGGCACCCTCGACCGGTTCGCCGAGGTGCGCGACCGGTTCGCCGCCGCGCATCCGGTGAGCTGAACCGGACCGCCCGAGCCGGGGCCGGGCCGGCACCGGGACAACCGGGCTGGCAGTGGGCTGCCAGCGGGCCGGGCCTCCGGGGTGCGTAACGTGCCGGACGAGCACCACACCGAGCGCGGGAGGCACGAGTGCCGGACGAAGCGGTTCGCACCGAGTTCCACAACGGCGAGCTCACCCTGGTCGGGGATCTGTGGCGGTCCGAGCCCTCCCGGGGGACGGTCGTGCTGCTGCACGGCGGCGGGCAGACGCGGCACTCCTGGTACCAGACCGGCCGGCGGCTCGGCGCGCTCGGCTGGACGGTGCTGAGCACGGACAGCCGGGGCCACGGCGAGTCGTCCTGGGCACGGGACAAGGACTACAGCATCGACGCCCTGGTGTCCGACCTGCGCGTGGAGGTGGCCGGCCTGGACCGCGAGCCGGTGCTGGTCGGCGCCTCGATGGGCGGCAACACGGCGCTGGTCGGCCAGGGCGAGAACCCGGGGCTGGCCGCCGGGCTGGTGCTGGTCGACATCGTGCCCCGGGTCGAGCCGGAGGGCCTGGAGCGGATCACCTCGTTCATGACCGCCCGTCCGGACGGGTTCGCCTCGCTGGAGGAGGTGGCCGAGGCCGTCCGCGAGTACAACCCGCACCGCAGGCGCCCGCCGACGCCGGACGGGCTGCGCAAGAACGTCCGGCTCGGCGATGACGGCCGCTGGTACTGGCACTGGGACCCGGCGTTCCTGCTCGGCGGCGACGAGCCGGCCCGCGCGGAGCGGGTGGAGCGGATCGTCGGGGCCGCCCGCGCGATCACGGTGCCCACCCTGCTGGTGCGCGGCAAGCAGTCGGACATCGTCAGCGACCAGGGCGTCGCCGAGCTGCGCGAGATGATCCCGCACGCCCGCGCGGTGGACGTCAGCGACGCCGGGCACATGGTGGCCGGCGACGACAACGACCTGTTCACCGAGAGCCTGCTGAGCTTCCTGGACGAGGCCGTCCCGGCCGCCGGCTAAGACGCCCCGCCGGCGGTCGGCGGGACGGCCGTCGAGCGGTCGGCGGGACGGCCGTCAGGCGGTCGGCGGGACGGCCGGCAGGAACGCGGGGCGGGCGTCGTCGTCGGGCGGGTCGTAGTACCGGTGGAACACCGAGGTGAGCCCGCCGGACACCGGGGGCACGATCCAGCTCCAGTCGGCGGGGCAGCGGCGGCCGGCGTTCTCCTCGTTCGCCACGTGCATCAGGAACCGGTCGGACTCGGTGTGGTGGTCGGCCATCTTCACGCCCGAGTCGTCGAACGAGTGCTGCACGGCGCGCAGCAGCTCGATCTGCGCCCGGTCCCGCCACATGGTGCGCGGCGAGCTGGTGTCCAGCCCCAGCCGCTCGGCGATCAGCGGCAGCAGGTCGTAGCGGTCGCGATCGGCCAGGTTCCGCGCGCCGATCTCGGTGTTCAGGTACCAGCCGTTGAACGGTGCGGCCGGGTAGCACACCCCGCCGATGACCAGCGGCATGTTGCTGATCGCCGGTACGGCGTGCCAGCGCAGCCCGAGCTCGGCGAACCACGGGAACTCGGGGTGGCGCAGCAGCACCTCGAGCACCGAGTCGGCGGGCAGGGTGAACAGGCTCGGCGGGGAGTCCGGGCCGGAGATCATCAGCGGCAGCACGTCGAACGGGCCGGGAATGGCGGGACGGGGCCAGCCCATCGCCTCGGCGAGGTCGGTGAACTCGACCGCGCGGGGGTCGCCGAGCACCGAGTCGTCGGCGCCGCGGTAACCCGCGTACCGGATCAGCTGCTCGTTGTGGATCCTCGGCCCGGGCAGCCCCGGCCGGTCCGGGGCGAAGATCGTGATCGTCGGGCGGATGCGGCCGTTGCGGGTGGCCTCCCGGAGGTGCTCGACGCACTCGGCGGCCACGTCGGACGGGCCGTTGAGGTGTCGGCGGTCCCGGATCCGCAGGCCACGCCAGTACAGCCGGCCGATGCAGCGCGCCGAGTTCCGCCAGGCCACGCGGGCCCCGAAGGCCAGCTCGCGGGGCGTGTGGTGGTAGCTACCGGTGGTGTCGATCTGGTGCAGCACCTGGCGCAGCCGCTGGTCGAACGGCAGCAGCGGGCTGGTCTCGGAGTAGAACTGCTCGAGGAACTCGGCGGCCTCGTCCGCGTCGACCGGCCCGGGCGGCAGGCCGGCTAGCTCGTCCGGAACGGCGGGCGGAGCCGCCGGTCTCGCTTCGACCGTCACCGTCTCGGTCGTTTCGAGCGCTTCGTGCCCGCTGACCGGACATCCGGCCGACTGGGGACGTGGGGAGCGCGGCTCGACCAACCGGTGAACGAGTGCCGTCAACAATCGCCCTCCAGCGTTCACTCGTTGGTGAATCACCTCATCGTGAAGTGCTCATTTCTACAGGGTCACGAAATCGATGCCGGCGTTAGCCCAAACGGCGTACACCGCGCTGCTCGTCACCCGTTGGACACTCGACCGTCGGTCGAGCGGGCCGGACGGGTGAACCCCGTTCGGCCGCTGCCGGCCCGGGCGCCGTGCCCTCGGCCGAGCCCTCAGTCCAGCCCTCAGCCCAGCCCCCGGACGAACCCGGCCAGCGCCGCGCCGATCGCGTCGGCGCTGTCCTCCTGCACGAAGTGCAGGCCGGGCACGGTCACCTCGGTCTGGTTCGGCCAGGTCCGGCAGAGCTCCCGCGCCCGGCCGGTGAGGATGGAGCCGGGGTCGGCGTTGACGAACAGCTTGGGCACGTTGCTGCCGGCGAGCCAGCGCGCGTAGTCCTCGACGACGGCGGTGACCTCGGCCGGCTCGCCCCCGATCGGGATCTGCCGGGGCCAGGTCAGGGTCGGTCGCCGGTCCTCGCCGGGGCGGGCGAACGGCGCGCGGTAGGCCGCCATCTCCTCCTCGGACAGCGACCGGATGATCGAGTTGGGCAGCACGGCCTCGACGAAGAGGTTCCTCTCCAGCACCAGCTGCTCGCCGGCGGGCGAGCGGAAGCCCTGGAAGATGCCGCGCGCGTCGCCCGGCCAGTCGTCCCACGTCAACGGGGTGACGATGGCCTCCATGTAGGCGATGCCGGCGACCGCGTCGCGGTGCTGGTTGGCCCAGTCGAAGCCGAGCGCCGAGCCCCAGTCGTGCAGCACCAGCACGACGTCCCGGTCCACCCCCAGCCGCTCCCACAGCGCGAACAGGTACTCCCGGTGCTCGGCGTAGGTGTAGCGGTCCGGTCCGGACGGCTCGAGCTTCTCCGACCCGCCCATCCCGATCAGGTCGCAGGCGATCAGCCGGCCCAGCCCGTCCAGGTGCGGCAGCACGTTGCGCCACAGGTAGGACGAGGTGGGGTTGCCGTGCTGGAACACGATCGGCCGGCCCGCGCCCCGCTCCACGTAGGCCATCGAGCGGCCGTTCACCACGGCCGTCCGGGTGCGGGTCGGGGACTCGTCCTCGGTGCCGGTCACGACCGTGATCCTGCCGCATCGCCCAGCCCGGGACGCCGAGCCCGTCTATGATCACCTGACCGGCGGCCGGAGCGTGCGTGCGCTCGGCGGGCCACCCACGGAGGTCGGACGATGAGCGGACGGGCCACGCTGCTCGACGTGGCGACGGTGGCCGGGGTGTCCCGGTCCACCGCGTCACGCGTGCTGGCCGGAACCGACCGCAACGTCGACCCCGGCATGGCGGCACGGGTGCTGGCGGCCAGCGAGCAGCTCGGCTACCGGGCGAACCCGGTGGCCAGGGCGCTGCGGAGGCGGTCCACCGGCAACTTCGGGATCCTGGTTCCGTCCATCCGCAACCCGTACTTCGTGCACCTGGTCGACGCGTTCACCCAGGAGGCCAGCGGGTCGGGGCTCGGCGTGGTGCTCGCCGACTCCGGCGACGACCTGGACACCGAGGCCCGGCGGCTGGAGGCGTTCCGCGAGTCGTTCGTGGACGGCGTGGTCGTGGTGCCCACCTCGATGGCCGGCAGCGGAGCCGCGATCCGGTGCGCGGGCGACCGATCCCGGATGGTGCAGGTGGACCGGTGGGCCACCGACGCCGGCTGCGGGTTCGTCGGCCTGGACAACGACGCCGCCGTGGGCGCCGTGCTGGACCACCTGCGGGCCTCGGGGCGGGAGCGGATCGTCTACGTCGGCGCGGAGCGCGAGTCCTCGACCGGTGCCGAGCGGCTGGCCGCGTTCCGGGCCCGGGCCCGGCCCGGCGACCGGGAGATCCTGCTCCCCCGGTTCTCCACCTCGGCCGGGCTGGAGGCCGCCCGCAGGCTGCTGGCCTCGGACACCCTGCCGGACGCGGCGCTGTGCGCGGCCGACGTGCTCGCCGTGGGCCTGCAGAGCACCCTGCAGAGCGAGGGCGTGCGGGTGCCCGCCGACATCGCGGTCACCGGGTTCGACGGCACCGAGCTGCTGGAGCTGGTCAGCCCGCCGATCACAGCGCTGCGCCACCCGCTGGCGGAGATCGCCCGCCGGGCACTGTCCGTGCTGCTCGGCGACGACGAGCCCGGCACGCTGCGGCTGCCCCCGGAGCTGGTCGTCCGCGCCTCCACCTGAACCGACCGGCACGGCGGACCCGCCGGCGTCCCGGACCGACCGGCACGGCCGAACCGAGCGGCACGGCTCGACCAGCGAGCGTGGCTACCGAGCGTCCGGCGGCACGCCGAGCGCCGCGGCCCGGCCCTCCAGGTAGCGCCGTTCGGGGGTGCTGGTCGTCAGCCGGGCGGCCGCCAGGTACTCCCGCCGCGCCTCGGCCGGCCGCCCGGCCATCTCCAGCAGGTGCGCGCGGACGGCGGGCAGCCGGTGGTGCCCGGCCAGCCTGCGGTCCTCGGCCAGCGGGCGCAGCAGCGCCAGGCCGGCCTCCGGCCCCTGCGCGACGGCCACCGCGACGGCGTGGCTGAGGGTGACCATCGGGTTCGGCGCCAGCCGCTCCAGCAGCTGGTAGAGCTGCACGATCTGCGGCCAGTCGGTGTCCTCGGCGCGCCCCGCCTCGGCGTGCACGGCGGCCACCGCGGCCTGCAGCTGGTAGCTGCCCACCACGGAGCGGGGCAGGGTCTCGGTGAGCAACGCGACGCCCTCGTCGATCAGCGCGCGGTCCCACCGGGAGCGGTCCTGCTCGGCCAGCGGGACCAGGGCGCCGTCCGGGGTGGCCCGGGCGTACCGGCGGGCGTCGGTCAGCAGCATCAGCGCCAGCAGCCCGGCGACCTCGCCGTCGTCCGGCAGCAGCCGCCGCACCTGCCGGGTCAGCCGGATCGCCTCGCCGCTCAGCTCGGCGCGCACCAGGTCGACCCCGCCGGACGCCGTGTAGCCCTCGTTGAACATCAGGTAGAGCACGTGCAGCACGGCGTCCAGCCGCTCCGCCCGGGCCGACCCGGTCAGCGGGCCGAACGTGGCACCGGCCTCCTCGATGGCGCGCTTGGACCGGGTGATCCGCCGGGTCATGGTGGCCTCCGGCACCAGGAACGCGCCGGCGATCTGCCCGGTGGTCAGCCCGCCCACGGCGCGCAGCGTCAGCGCCACCTGCGAGGCGGGGCTCAGCGCCGGGTGGCAGCACAGGAACAGCAGCTCCAGGGTGTCGTCGCGGTCCGCCACCTGCTCGGGCTCGTCGGCCGCCGGCTCGCCGTCCTCGACCCGCTCGGCGGTCGCGGAGCTGCGCTCCCGGCGGCGGCGGGCCGCGTCGCTGCGCCACAGATCGGTCAGCCTGCGGCCGGCCACGGTGACCAGCCACCCGTGCGGGTTGTCCGGCACCCCGTCCGCCGGCCACTGGGTGGCCGCCGCGACCAGCGCCTCCTGCACCGCGTCCTCGGACCGGTCGAAGTCGCCGAACCGGCGCAGCACGGCACCGAGCACCCGGGGCGCGTGCTCGCGCAGCAGGTCCCCGAGCGCGGGGTCGGATCCGGCGGCACCGGTGGCGGGGCCGGATCCGGTGGCGGGGCCGGATCCGGTGTCCGGCCGGGGTGGCCCGGCCATCACATCTCCATGCCGGACAGGTCCATGACCGGGCGCACCTCCACCCCGCAGATCGCCGCGTCCGGGATCCTGGCCGCGATCTCCAGCGCCCG
>DASXJJ010000245.1:0-9411 GCA_036497465.1 Pseudonocardia sp.
CCCGGGGCGGCGGACCCGCCGCTCGCCCGGCGGGAGCTCGGCCGCCTCGGCCCGGTCCCGCGACCCGGCGCCCGGTTCGGCGGCGCCGGCGCACGGCCCGGCGCCGGGTTCGGCGGGGCCGGCGCACGGCACGGCGGCGCCGGCATCCGGGTCGGCGGCGGTGCGGCGCGGGTGGGCGAGGTAGCGGTCCACCGGCGGTTGGTGGACCAGCGCGGTGCCGGCCAGCGCGCACAGCACCGCCGCCCCGCCGCCGAGCATCCAGCCGAGCCGGGGCAGGTCGGCGAGCAGCAGCATCACCGCGGCGCACCCGGCGAGCGTCACGAGCGCGGTGCCGGCGGTACGGGCCCACCGCCGTCGGCGGCCGAGCAGCACCAGTACCAGGTGGGCGGCGACCCCGAGCACGACGGCGGCGCCGAGCAGCCGGTAGCCCGCCCCGCCGAGAGGGCCGGGAGGAAGCCGGGGCCACGGGCCGGTCACCGGCAGCCAGCGGCCGGCCGGCAGCGCGGCGGCCACCACCCCGAGCAGCAGCGCCGGGGCGGAGGCGAGTGCGAGCAGCGTGGAGCCGACGTCCAGCACCCGGGGCCGCCCGACCCGGGGCGGGCGCGCGTCGACCGCCCGCGTGGTGGCGCGCTGATCAGCCGCAGCACTGGTCACTCACGCAACATAAGCCTCACACGTCGCCCGGACCGCACCCGTCCACGCGAAAGGGTGACCGGCGGCTCAGTCCAGCCAGCCGGACACCTCGGCGGCCCAGTAGGTGAGCACCTGGTCGGCGCCGGCCCGGCGGATCCCGGTCAGCGTCTCGAGCACGATGCGGTCGCGCTCCACCCAGCCACGCTCGGCGGCGGCCTCGATCATCGAGTACTCGCCGGACACCTGGTACGCGGCCACCGGCACGTCCGCGCGGTCGGCCACCGCGCGCAGCACGTCCAGGTACGCCATCGCCGGCTTGACCATCACCATGTCGGCGCCCTCGGCCAGGTCCAGCACGAGCTCACGCAGCGCCTCCCTGCCGTTCGCCGGATCCTGCTGGTAGGTCTTCCGGTCGCCGCTCAGCGAGGACTGCACGGCCTCCCGGAACGGCCCGTAGAACGCGGAGGCGTACTTCGCGGTGTAGGCGAGGATGCCGGCGTCGGCGTGCCCGGCGTCGTCCAGCGCGCGCCGGATGACCCCCACCTGGCCGTCCATCATCCCGCTCGGGCCGATCAGGTGTGCCCCGGCCTCGGCCTGCGCGACGGCCATCTCGGCGTACAGCGCGAGGGTCGCGTCGTTGTCCACCCGGCCCTGCCCGTCGAGCACCCCGCAGTGCCCGTGGTCGGTGAACTCGTCGAGGCAGCAGTCCGACATGATCACCGTCGAGTCGCCGACCTCGGCGCGCAGGTCGGCCAGGCCCACGTTCAGGATGCCGTCCGGGTCGATCGCCCCGGAGCCGGTGGCGTCCTTGCGCTCCGGCACGCCGAACAGCATCAACCCGCCGACCCCGGCCGCCGCCGCCTCGGCGGACGCCTTGCGCAGCGAGTCGCGGGTGTGCTGGACGACCCCGGGCATCGAGCCGATCGGCACCGGCTCGACGGCGTTCTCCCGGACGAACATCGGGAGCACCAGGTTGCGCGGACGCAGCTCGGTCTCGGCGACCAGCCGACGTATCGCCGGCGTGGTGCGCAGGCGTCGAGGACGCTGGGTGGGGTACATCCGTCGAGCGTACGACTCCTCGGCCGCCGGCCGGATCCGCCGATCCAGCCCCGGACGCACGAGCACCCCGCCGCGGTGGATGCGGCGGGGTGCTCGTGCGGATCGGGCTGCTCGGCGACCGCTCAGCGGCGGCGGGCCTTGGCCTTGCGCGGCGGGGGCAGGGCGCCCTCGGCACGGAGCCGGGCCGCGTGCCCGGCCAGCGCGTCGACCAGCGTCGGGACCTGGGCGATGTCCGGCTGCACGTCGACCCGCAGGCCGAACTCGCGCGCGGTCTCGGCCGTCTTCGGACCGATGCAGGCGACCAGCGTGCGGGTGTGCGGCTTGCCGGCGATGCCGACCAGGTTGCGCACCGTGGAGGACGAGGTGAAGCACACCGCGTCGAACCCGCCGGTCTTGATCGCCTCGCGGATCGGCGCCGGCGGCGGGGCGGCCCGCACGGTCCGGTACGCGGTCACGTCGTCGATCTCCCAGCCGCGGTCGCGCAGGCCGGCCGCAAGGGTCTCGGTGGCGATGTCGGCGCGCGGCAGCAGCACCCGGTCCACCGGGTCGAGGATGTCGTCGTGCGGCGGGAAGATCTGCAGCAGACCGTCCGAGGAGACCTCGGTGATCTCCGTGTCACCGGGCACCAGCTCCGGGTTGATGCCGAACTCGCGCACCTTGGCCGCCGTGGCGGTGCCCACGCAGGCGATCTTGACGCCGGAGAACGCACGGGCGTCGAGGCCGAACTCGGCGAACTTCTCCCACACCGCGCGGACCGCGTTGGTCGAGGTGAACACCACCCACTGGTAGCGGCCGTCGACCAGGCCCTTCACCGCGCGCTCCATCTGCGCCGGGGACCGGGGCGGCTCGACCGCGATGGTCGGCACCTCCTCCGGGATGGCGCCGTGGGTGCGCAGCCGATCGCTCATCGCGCCGGCCTGGTCCTTGGTGCGCGGCACCAGCACCCGCCAGCCGTACAGCGCGCGGGACTCCCACCAGGACAGCGCGTCCCGCTGGGTCACCAGGTCGCCGACCGAGAGCACCAGCGAGCCGCCGAGCGTGCCGGCGTCGGTGACCAGCGAGGCCAGCGAGCTGACCACGGTGCGCTGGGTGGACCGGGAGCCCTCGGCGGTGATCGCCACGGGCGTCTGCGCGGGGACGCCCTGCTCGGTCAGCCCTGCGGTCACCTCGGCCAGGTGCGCGGCGGTGGCGTGCAGCACCAGCGGCTCGGCGGACCCGGCCAGGCGGGCCCAGTCGACCCCGGCACGCACGTCGGCCACGGTGTGCGTCGAGCCCAGCGGGATGCCGGCGTACGCGGGCACCGCGCTGGTCGCGGGCACCCCGGGCACCACGTCGAACGGGACGTCGTTGCGGGCCACCTCGAGCGCCTCGGTGACCACCGCGTCGGCGGTCAGCGGGTCGCCCGCGACGAGCCGGACCACGGGACGGCCCGCGGCCGCCTCGGTGATCAGCTCCTTGGCCACCTGCAGCGGCTCCCCGACGGCGGGCCGCACCTCGACGCCGTCGGCGGCGAGAGCGAGCACCTCCTCGGGTACGTCCGGATCGGTGATGATCAGGGGGGCGGAGCCGAGGATCTCCCTGGCTCGGACCGTCAGCAGGCCCGGGTCGCCCGGGCCGCTGCCGACGAAGGCAACCCGGCTGGTGGTGTGTGTTCGGCTCATCTCAGGAACTCCCGATCCCATGGTGCGCAGGGTCGCCATCCACGTGCCGCGGATCGGCGCCCAGGTCGAGCAGCTCGGCCGCCAGGGAGCGTCCCAGCGACTCTGCTTCGGTTGTCTTGCCAGTGATCGAGGCGCGCGCCAGCGCGCCGTCGGTGGTCGCGGCGACGGCGCGCAGCGACAAGCTCTCGATGACCCGCCCGTCGTCGTCGAGGTCCTCCACGACCTCGGCGAGCGCTCCCATCGGGTACAGGCAGCCGGAACCCAGGCCGGCCAGCACGGCCCGCTCGGCCGTCACGGCGACGCGGGTGGCCGGGTCGTTGAGCGCCCCGAGCCGGTGCTCGGTGTCCAGGTCGTCGACCCGGCACTCCAGGGCCAGGGCGCCCTGCCCGGGCGCGGGCAGCATCTGCAGCGGGTCGAGCACCTCGGTGGCCTCGTCCAGCCGGCCCAGCCGGTGAAGCCCGGCCCTGGCCAGCACGACCGCGTCCAGCTCGCCGGAGCGGACCTTGCCGATCCGGGTGCCCACGTTCCCGCGCAGGCCGAGGACCTCCAGGCCGAGCCCGAGGGCCTCCAGCTGGGCGGCCCGCCGGGGCGAGCCGGTGCCCACCCGCGAGCCGGCCGGCAGCTCGCCGAGGACCATCCGGTCCCTGGCGACCAGCGCGTCGCGCGGGTCCTCCCGGATCGGCACGGCGGCCAGGGTGAGCCGGGGGTCCGGCGCGGTCGGCAGGTCCTTGTAGGAGTGCACGGCGAAGTCGACGTGGCCCCGGGCCAGCGCCTCGCGCAGCGCCGTGGTGAACACCCCGACCCCGAGCTCGGCCACCGGGGCCATCGACTCGTCGCCGGTCGTCTTCACCACGACCAGCTCGACGGGGCAGCCCGCCGAACGGATCGCGTCGGCCACCCAGTTGGCTTGGGCCAGCGCGAGCTGGCTGCCCCGGGTACCGATCCGCAACGTTCGCTCGGTCATCGGACTCCGTCTCTCGGGATCTGGTCGAGCGAGATGCCGTCCACCCGCTCGGTTCCGCCGCCGGGGCGGCTGCCGCCGGCCCGGCTGGCGGCCACCGCCGCCGGGGCCTGCGGGTCCAGCCCGAACAGCTCGCGCAGCGCCTCGGCGTAGGTGTCGCCACCCGGGGCCTCGGCCAGTTGCTTGACCCGTACGGTCGGCATGTGCAGCAGCTTGTCCACCACCCGGCGGACGGTGTGCGCCAGCTCGTCGCGTACCTCGGGCTCGAGGTCGGGCAGCCGGCCGGTCATCCGCAGCAGCTCGGCGTCGACCACCTCGGCGGCCCGCCTGCGCAGGGCGGTGACGGTCGGGGTGACCTCGGCGGAGCGCTGCGCGGACAGGTACAGCGCGAGCTCGTCGGCCACGATCTGGCGGGCGGCCTGCACGATGTGGCCCACCGAACCGCCCCGCTCGCCCTCGGCGGAGCGACCCAGCCGCTCGTTCAGCGTGGCCAGGTCGATGACGGTGACCCCGGGCAGCTCGGCGACCGCGTGGTCGACGTCCCGGGGCAGCCCCAGGTCGCACACCACCAGCGGCCGCTCGTCGCGGTGCCCGACCGCCTCCGCCACCGCGGCCGAGGTGAGCACCACGCCGACCGCGCCGGTGCAGGTGACCACCACGTCGGCCAGGGCCAGCTCGCCCGGCAGCTGGTCGAGGTCGACCGCGCGGGCCGGGACGCCCTCCTCGGCCACCGAGGCGGCGAGCCGGTCGGCGCGTTCCCGGGTGCGGTTGGCCACCACGACCGAGCCGACCTCGGCCCGGCGCAGGTGCGCGGCGGCCAGCGCGCCCATCGCCCCGGCGCCGACCACCAGCGCGCGCCGGCCGACGAGCCCGCCCAGCGCCGCGTCGGCGTCGGCAAGGCCCTCGGACACCACGGAGGCGCCGGCGGCGTCGATACCGGTCTCGGCGTGCGAGCGCTTGCCCACCCGCAGCGCCTGCTGGGCCAGCTCGTGCACCACCCGGCCCGCGGTGCCGGCGTCGGTGGCGACGCCGTACGCGGTGCGCAGCTGGCCGAGGATCTGCGACTCGCCGATCACCATCGAGTCGAGACCGGCGGCCACCGCGAACAGGTGCTCGACGGCGGACGCCGCGTAGTGCACGTAGAGGTAGGAGCTCAGCGCGCCGACCTCCATGCCGGCGTGCCGGGCCAGCACGCCGGAGACGTCGGCCAGCCCGCCGTGGAAGGTCTCCACCACGGCGTAGATCTCCACCCGGTTGCAGGTGGACAGCACGACGGCCTCGCCCACACCACCGGTCTTGGTCAGCTCGTCGAGCAGCTTGGGCACGTCGGCGCCCGAGACCGAGGCGCGTTCCAGCACCTCGACCGGGGCGCTCCGGTGCGACAACCCGATCACCAGCACGCTCATCGCGGAATCACCGCCGCATCGTCGCGGAGCGCGTGCCCGTTCGGAACCTCGAGGCGCGCGCCGTTCGTCATACCGTTCATGCTGCCGTTCACCATCGCGTTCACCGTGGCGTCCTCGCCGTGTCGGCGGGCGACGTGGAACGACAGGATCTGCATCTCCACCGCGAGGTCGACCTTCCGGACCTCGACGGTCTCCGGCACCTGCAGCACCACCGGAGCGAAGTTCAGGATGGACCGCACGCCCGCCGCGACCAGCTGGTCGCACACCGCCTGCGCGGCCGAGCCGGGGACCGCGATCACACCGATGGTTACGCCGCGCTGCACGCACGCCTCGGCGATCCGGTCGATGTGCTCGACCAGGATCCCGTTGATGTGGATGCCGACCAGGTCGGGGTCGACGTCGAACAGCGCGCACAGCGGGAACCCACGGCCGGCGAACCCGCTGTAGCCGGCCAGCGCATGGCCCAGGTTGCCCACCCCGACCAGCGCCACGGCGTGCCGCCGGGTGAGGCCGAGGGTGCGCTCGATCCGCCGCACCAACCGGGCAACCTCGTAGCCGACGCCCCGGGTGCCGTTGGAGCCGATGAACGACAGGTCCTTGCGCAGCTTCGCCGAGTTGACCCCAGCGGCGGCGGCCAGGTCCTCGCTGGAGACCGTCTCGTTGCCGGTGCCGAGCTCGCCGAGCACCCGCAGGTAGACGGCAAGCCTGGCGACGGTGGCCTCCGGGATGGCCCGGTCCAGCTTCACGTCCTCGCGGGCCTCATCCGGCTGCTCCTCGCCGGACGGATCGGCCTGCGGATGCAACGTCACGCTGGCTTCTCCTCGGTTCCCGGGGACGGACACTGTGCGCCGACGAACCCCGCCCGGGCAGCGCTCCAGGTCGGTGAGGACCGGCGGCCCGATGGGCGTCTTGGCGTCGGCGCCTACGGTAGCCGCTTGTGAACGCAGGCACAAAGTAGCGATCTTGGTCGAGCGGGCAGAAGCCCAGGTCAGCCCGCTGACCTGGGCTTCTGTGCTGTGAGGCGTACCTCAGGGCTTGACCGGCTGCAGCACGTGGTCGATCACGAACACGGTCGCGTTCCCGGTCGGGATGTTGCCGCACAGCACGTGGGCGGTGGTGCCCGCGTTGTCCGTGATGGTGACCGTGTCACCGGCGTCCTTGATCTGCAGGCTGCCGCCCTGCAGGGTCGTCACGGTGTGCGCGGCGACCAGCCCGGCGCGGTCGTACCGCCTGGCCACGACGTGGTACTTGAGCAGGTCGCCCAGCTTGTTCTGGTCGGCCACGAGCGCGCCGTAGCCGTCCTGGCCCATGCTCTGCTTGAGCGACTCGAACGCCGAGTCGTAGGGCGCGAACACGGTGATCTCCTTGCCCTTGTTCAGGGTGTCGACCACGTTGGCCTTCTTGGCGGCGACGGTCAGCTGGGTCAGCAGCGGGTTCGCCGCGACCGCTCCGCCGACCGGGGTGTTGGCGATCCGGTCGGGCGATCCCGGCTGGCCGCCCTGGGGCAGCTGCGCACAGGCCGGGCCGAAGACGTCCTTGGCGGTCGTCACCCCGCTGTCACCGGACGGCGGCGCGGCGGCGGGGGCCGGCGCCTCCGACTCCTGGCCCTGGATCGGCGGCTGGTCGCCGCACGCGGCCAGGGACACGGTCAGCACGGCGAGCGCCACGACCGAGGCAAGACGCTGAATCTTATTCACGGCGCGGGTTCCTCCTTGAACGTCCGGCGAGACCTCCGACGTCCGGTAGTCACGATCGGTCACGCCCTGAGCACGGACCGGGGTGCCCGCAGGCTATCGGCAGACGGCTGAGGTGCCGCATACCGGCCACCCAGCCGTTCGGGGTATTCGGGGGGTACCACCCGGCCCGGAGCGGTCGGCCGGCCGCACCCGGCCCCGAGCGGTCAGCCGGCCGTGAAGTCGGTCGACGGCCAGCCGGAGGCCCCGTCCGGGACCGGCGGCGCGGGCACCGCCGTCTGCACCTCGCCGGTGGCGTCGGTGGCCCGGCACTCCAGCCGGTGCTCGCCGGGCGGCACGGCCAGGTCCAGCACCCACATCCGCCAGGTGTCGCTGTTGACCTCGGTGCTCAGCGTGGCGCGCTGCCAGGGGCCGCCGTCCAGCCGCAGCTCCACCGCGCCGATCCCCCGGTGCTGCGCCCAGGCGATCCCGGCCGCGGTCAGCCGGCCGGCCGGGACCCGCCCACCTGGGCGGGGCCGGTCGATCCGGGACTGCGTCTTGATCGGCGCCTGCTCGGCCCACCCGCGCTGCAGCCAGAACGACTGCTTGGCGTCGAACGTCGTCAGCTCCAGGTCGGCGAGCCACTTCGTGGCCGAGACGAACCCGTACAGCCCGGGCACCACCATCCGCACCGGGTAGCCGTGCTCCAGCGGCAGCGGCGCCGAGTTCATCCCGAGCGCCAGCATCGCGCCGCGGTCCGGCTCCAGCACCACGTCGGTCGGGGTACCGCAGGTGAACCCGTCCAGGCTGGTGCTGAACAGCTGGTTCGCCCCGTCCTGGACGCCGGCCTCCAGCAGCAGGTCGCGCAGCGAGACGCCGAGGAAGTTCGCGGTGGAGATCAGGTTGCCGCCCACCTCGTTGGAGACGCACGCCAACGTGACCGGCCGCTCGATCAGCGGTCGAGCCAGGAGGTCCTCGTAGCTCACCGTGAGCTCCCGATCGACCATCCCGTGCACCCGCATCGACCACTGCGCCGCCGCCCGCACCGGCACCCGCAGCGCGGTGTCGATCCGGTAGAAATCGGAGTTCGCGGTGAGGAACGTCGGGCTGCCCCGGCCGGCGAAGTCGGCACCCGGCGGCAGCGGCGCGGCCGGCGACGAGGGCCGCAGCCGGCCGGCCACCTCGGCGCGGGAGGCGTTCACGTCGACACCGGCGCCCAGCAGCGAACCGCCCAGCCCGGCCCCGGCCGCCCCGACACCGACCGCGGCGCCGGACACCAGCAGGTTGCGCCGGGACACCCGGCCCCCGCCCGGCGGGCCGCCCGGCGCGGTCGAGCCCGGTACGCCCCCACCCGGCACCCCGCCGTCACCGGGCTCGCCCCGGGCCGGCACACCGCCGGGACCGACGTCCTCGGAGCGGCCCGGGTCCGGCACCCGGAGGCGGTCGAACTCCCGGCCCAGCGCCTTCTCGTGCAGCCAGCGGAACGACCACAGGCCGGCACCCACCGAGGCCAGCGGGGCCACCACGTCGGGCAGCCCGAACACCGGGGAGCTGACCACCGCGATCCCGCCGAGCAGCCCCACCACCATCAGCACCCGCCGGCCGGGACGCGCGTCGGCCCGGGACGCCAACCCCGCGCACACCGCGACGGCCAGCAGCACCACCCCGACGCCCACGATCAGGCCGACCTTGTCCGCGCGGCCGGCCGGCAGCCCGGGCAGGCTGAGCGTCTTGCCGAACTCGACGAGCGACGACGGCGCGTAGCGCACCACCGCGTCGGCCACCGCCTGGTACGGCGAGGACACCGGGGACGCCACGCCGGCCACCAGGTGACCCACGCCGACCGCGGCCGCGAACGCGAGCACCGAGACACCCGCCGCCGTGGGCCCGGACAGCCGGGGGCGCACCGGTGCCGGCGGCGGGGAGGAGGTGGCCTGCGCGGTACTCATGATTGAGGTTCGTACCAGCAGCGGGCTCCGGTTCGCCGCGCCCGGACCCCGGTGGGGGGAACCGTCAGC
>DASXJJ010000246.1:0-1678 GCA_036497465.1 Pseudonocardia sp.
CCCGGACACCGCGAGCCGGCGCCCCACGCTGTAGGCGCCGGCCACCTCGTCCAGGTAGCCGTGCTCGCGCAGCGTGCGGACGTAGCGGTAGACGCTGCTCAGCGGCATGTCGACCACCTCGGCGAGCTCCTCGACGCGCAGACTGCCCCGGTCCACCAGCGCCTCGACGATCGCCAGGCCACGCAGCAACGCCGTGGAGCGGCCCTCCTCCGGTGCGCTCCCCGGCCCTGCCACCACTGCCGCGTCCGTCACCCCGTTCACCCCCGCACCCCGTTCACCCCGGCACCTCGTTCACCCTGGCACCCCGGCACCCCGTTCACCCCGGCACCGGGGCCACGAACCGGCCGTATCCCGGTTCGCCGACCACGTGCGTGCCGTCGTAGACCACCGTGCCGCGCACCAGTGTCATGGCCACCCGCCCGGTGACCGCGCGGCCCTCGTACGGCGACCAGCCCGCGTTGGAGTGCAGCTCGGCGGCCGCCACCCGCCACTGCCGGTCCGGGTCGAAGACCACCACGTCGGCGTCGAACCCGGCGGCGAGCTGGCCCTTGCGGTGGCCCAGCCCGAAGCGCTCGGCCGGGCGCCGGGACATCGCGTCGATCACCTGTGCCACCGATCCCGCGCCGTCGGCCCAGGCCGCGCCCAGGGTCAGCGGCAACCCGGTCTCGACACCGGGCACCCCCGAGTGGTTGTCGAAGATCGACTCCTGCGACTTGTACCGCCACGGCCACGGCGCGTGGTCGGAGCTGACCACGTCCACCGAACCCTCGGCGAGCCGTTCCCAGAGACCCTCCCGGGCGGACTTGGCGCGCAGCGGTGGGTTGATCTTCGCCCGGGCGCCCAGCTCGAGCATGTCGCCCTCGGTCAGCAGCAGGTAGTGCGGGCAGGTCTCCAGTGTGACGTCCAGGCCGGACTCGGCGTACCAGCGCACCAGGTCGACGGAGCGGGGCAGGCTCAGGTGGCACAGGTGCAGGCGGGCGCCGGCGTAGGTGGCCGCCTCCAGTGCGGTGAGCACCGCCATCGACTCGGACGCCGGCGGGCGGCTGAGGCAGTGCGCGAGCGGGTCGCGCGGCGACTCGGCGCGGTAGCGGGCGATCAGCGCCTTCACCATCTCGTTGTTCTCCGCGTGCACGCAGACCGTCCGCCCGGTGTCCGCGATCGCGGTCAGCGCGTCGATCAGCTCCGCGTCGCTGATCCGGGGGAACCGCCGCCGGTCGGTGTCGAACAGCGAGATCTTGAACCCGCAGGCGCCGGCCTCGGCGATGCCCTCGGCCCGCGACCAGCCGCCGCCCGGGGCCACCGTGCCCAGCAGTGCGACGTCGACGACGGCGTCCCGGGCGACCATCTCCCGCTTGGCCTCGAACCGCTCCACCGAGTCGATCGGGCCGTCGCCGTCGAACGGCATCTCGACGATCGTGGTGACCCCGCCGGCGGCGGCCGCCCGGGTGGCCGCCGTGATGCCCTCGTCGAGGTGGCTGCGGGAGTGCACGTGGGCGTCGATCATGCCGGGCAGCAGCAGGGCGGCGCCCACGTCGATCCGCCGCCCGGCGACCGTCGGGGTACGGCCGGCGACCACGTGCTCGATGACCCCACCGGAGATGGCCACCTCACCGGGCCGCCACTCGCCGCCCAACCTGACTCGGCCGGAAAGGACCAGGTCCGCACGCTTGTCCATAGT
>DASXJJ010000247.1:0-48278 GCA_036497465.1 Pseudonocardia sp.
CGCCGTCCACCACGACCAGCGGCTCGGCGCGCGGCACCGACTCGACGATCTCGGCGGCCCTGGCCACCGGGTAGCACCCGTCCGAGGAGCCGTGCAGCACCAGCACCGGGCACACCACCCGGGGCAGCTGGCAGAGCAGCCCGTCTCGGTCCACCAGGGGGTCCAGGATGCGGGTGAACTCCTCGCCGCCCACCTGCCGCCAGGTGTCCGGCCAGCCGCCGGGGTCGGTGTCGCCGAGGCAGGTGGCGGCCACCGAGTCGACCAGCGCGTCCACCGGCCCGCGCGCGGCCCAGGCGGCGGCCAGCCGGCGGTACCCGGCGGCGACGCTGGCGTCCTCGGCGGCGGCCGACGTGCCCAGCAGCGCCAGCGCGGACACCCGCTCCGGGGCGGTCAGCGCCATCCGCAGGCCGACGAACCCGCCCTGGCTGGTGCCCACCACGGCCGCGCGGGCCATCCCCAGCTCGTCGAGCAGCGCGAGGACGTCGCGGGCCACGTCCCAGTAGTCGAACCGTCCGCCGGCCGGGGTGCCGCCGTGCCCGCGCGCGTCGACGGTGACCAGCCGCAGGGTCGAACCCAGGGCCGCGACCTGCGGGGCGAACATCCCGCCGTGCATGAGGAAGCTGTGCAGCAGCACGACGGCCGGCCCGTCGCCGCCGTGGTCGACGTAGGCGACCCGCTGGCCGCCGTTCACCGTCGCGGTCGTCGTGACCGCCGAAGTCGCCGCGCCCATGGTTCGCTCCTCGCCCCGCGTCCCCGGCCCGCCACCACGGGTCCGACCGCAGAACCTACGCCGGTCGCCGCGCCCGGGGCGAGCCATTCGGCGGCGCCGGGTCACGCCGGGGGCAGCCGCACGCCGGTGAGGGCCGCGCACGCCGCCAGCAGCGCGTCCTGGGTTCGGGGGTCGGCCGCCGACGGGTGGGTCGCCGCCGGCCGCCCGTGGTAGAGGTAGCCGCCGGTGACCCTGGCGGCCGGGTGGTCGCCGGCGGCCAGCCAGGCCTGGGTGCGGTGCCCCTGGTCCAGGTCGTCCGGGGCGCCCGGGCCGCCCATCCTGGTCGGCACCCAGCCCGGTTCGACGGCGTTGCTGAGCACGGCCGGCCAGCGGCGTGCCATGGCGAAGGTGAGCAGCACGTCGAACAGCTTGGAGTCGCTGTAGGCCTGCGCGCCGTTCCACCGGCGGCCCTGCCACGCCAGGTCGTCCAGGTCCGGGTCGCCGCCGCGGTGCATGCCCGAGCTCAGGTACACCAGCCGGTCCGGGCGGGTGAGGCGCGCGGTGAGCAGGTACGGGGCCAGCACGTTGACCGCGAACACGTGCTCCACGCCGTCCGGGGTGAGCACCCGGCGGCGTTCCCGGTAGCCGATCCCGGCGTTGTGCACCACCGCGTCGAACCGCCCGGTGCCGTTCGCCCGCTCGGCCAGCGCGACGGACTCCGCGATGGTGGACAGGTCGGCGACCAGCACGCCCTCCGCGCCGGGGGCGGCGGCACCGGTCCGCTCGGCCCGCTCGGCGGTGCGCGCGTGCAGCATCACCCGGTGGCCGCCGGCGATCAGCAGCCGGCCGGCCATCAGCCCCAGCCCGCCGGACGAGCCGGTGATCAGTATCCGGGCCATGCCCGCCTCCCCGCTCGCGTGTCCCGTCTCCAGGGTGCCCCCGAAAGGCGACGACGCGGGACCGCTCCGGGGAGTGGATCAGCCCGCAACCGGGTGGTCGGACCAGGCGATCAGGAACGACCGGCAGCGCCCGGCCGCCTCGCCCAGCGGCCGGTCGGCACGGTGCAGCAGGCCGACCGGGCGGTCGATCGGGGCCGGCCGCACGGGGTGCACGCTCACCGGGCGGCCCGGCGACTCGGCGACCGAGCGGGCCAGCAGCGCGACGCCCAGGCCGTGGCTGACCAGCTCGCGGACCTGCGGCACGATGTTGGTCTCGTACCGCACCCGGGGCGTGAAGCCGGCCGCCGCGCAGGCCGCGTCCAGCAACCGGCGCAGCCCGCTGGCCGCCGGCAGGCAGGCGAACGTCTCCTCCCGCAGCGCGCTCAGCGGCAGCGACTCGGCGGAGGCCAGCGGGTGCTCCGGGGGCAGGATCAGCACCAGCTCGTCGGTGAACAGCGGGTGGGTGGCCAGTCGCTCGGGCGGGTCGGCGGGCAGCGGACCGATGGCCAGGTCGACGGACTCGTCGTCCAGCGCCTCCACCAGCTCGCGCAGCCGCCCGGAGCGCAGCGACAGCTCGACGTCGGGGTAGCGGTGGTGGAACGCGGCGAGCGCGGCCGGCAGGTCGAAGGGACCGGTGGCCTGGATGGTGCCGATGCGCACCTGGCCGCCGAGCCGGCCGGCGAGGTCGGCCAGGTCGACCTCCACCCCGTGCAGCTCGTCGAGTACCCGCCGCGCCCTGGCCAGCACCAGCTCGCCGGCCCGGGTCAGCCGGACCTTGCGGGTGGTGCGCTCCAGCACGGCGACGCCGAGCTCCGACTCCAGCCGGCGGATCTGCGCGGACACCGCGGGCTGGGCGATCCGCAGCTGCTCGGCGGCCCGGGTGAAGCCGCCGTGCCGGACCACCGCGTCCAGGTAGACCAGCTGGCGGAACTCCACCTATTCATAATCCATCGCGCTGAGTCCGAGCGCAAAGATGTCTTGGACTTCTGGGTCGCGGCGGTCGCACGATGTCGGTATGGCATCCGAGGTCTGGTTCATCACCGGTGCGTCCAGCGGGTTCGGCCGCGCGCTCACCGAGGCGGCGCTGGCCGCCGGCCACCGCGTGGTCGCCACCGCGCGCCGGCCCGAGACGCTCGACGACCTGGCCGCCGCGCGTCCCGCCGACCTGCTGGCGGCGACGCTGGACGTCACCGACCACCGCCAGGTGCGCGCCGCCGTGGCCGCCGCCGTGGAGCGTTTCGGCCGGATCGACGTGCTGGTCAACAACGCCGGGCACGGCCTGGTCGGGGCACTCGAGGAGCTCTCCGAGGACCAGATCCGCGCCGTGCTGGAGGTCAACCTGCTCGGCGTCATGGCGGTGACCCGGGCGGTGCTGCCGCACATGCGGGCCGCCCGGCGGGGGCACGTCGTGGCGCTGTCCTCGGTCGGCGGGATGGTGGCCAACCCCGGGCACGTCCTCTACGGCACGTCCAAGTTCGCGCTGGAGGGCATGTGCGAGGCGCTGGCCGGGGAGGTCGCCCCGCTGGGCATCCGGGTCACGATCGTCGAGCCCGGGCCGTTCCGCACCGACTTCGCCGGCCGCTCGATGACCTTCGCCGAGCCGATCGACGACTACCGGGACACCCCGGCCGGGCGGCTGCGCGAGCGCTCCTCCGCGCAGGACGGGGTGCAGCCCAACGACCCGGCGAAGGCGGCCGAGGCGATCCTGCGAGCGGTGGCCGACCCGGGGTCGCCGCTGCGCCTGCCGCTCGGGCCGGAGGCGGTGGACCGGATCCGGGCCAAGCTCCGGGCGCAGCTGGACGACCTGGCCGCCTGGGAGACGGTGTCCCGCGACACCCGGTACGCGGATGCGTGAGCGACGGTAGTTTCCTACGCTGCGGCGTATGGATCCGTCCGACCCGGCCGCCGCCGTGCGCGGTGCCACCCAACGGCTCGGCCGCCGGTTGCGCGCCGAGCGCCCGCCGGACGGGCTGCCGGTGCTCAAGCTCTCCATCCTGGCCCGGTTGCTCGACAACGGGCCGATGACGGCCGGCGAGCTGGCCCGGACCGGGCGCACCACGCCGCAGGCGCTGACCCGCTCGATCGACGGGCTGGTCCGGGACGGGCTGGCCGTACGGGAGCGGGCGGCCTGGGACAAACGTCAGCATGTGCTGACGATTACCTCGACCGGCCTGGCGGCGCTGGACAAGGACGCCGCACCCCGGGACGCCTGGCTGGACCGCGCGATGGCCGAGCTGCTCACCCCGGCCGAACGGCAGCTGCTCGCCGTCGCCGCCGGGCTGCTGACCCGGCTGGCCGAGTTCGAGGCCGGTGCCGCCCGATGAGGGACCGGGGGGCCGGCGCGGCGGCCGGCACCGGCGCGGCTGCCGCCCGATGAGGGACCGGGGGGCTGGCGCGGCGGCCGGCACCGGCACGGCGGTGCCGACGTCCGTGCTGGCGTCGATGCCGGTCACCGCCACCGGCGCGGACGGGCCGAGGCCGCCCCGGCGGGAGCGCCGGCGGGCCGACCTGCTGCTGCTGCGCCGGGTGCTCGCGCTGCTGGCGCCGCAGCGCGGGCGGATCCTCGGGCTGGCAGGCGCGGTGCTGGTACAGGCGTTGTCGGCGGCGGCCGCGCCGTTCCTGATCCGCGCGATGCTGGACGACGCGCTGCCGCACCGGGACGTGCCGCTGCTGATCGGCCTGGGCGTGGCCACCGCGCTGGCGGCCGCGTGCGGCGGGGTGGCCGGCGTCGGCGCCACCCACCTGTCCCACTCCAGCGGCCACGCGGTGGTGCACCGGCTGCGCACCGCGATGTTCGAGCACCTGCAGCGGATGCCGCTGACCTTCTTCACCCACACCCGCACGGCCGAGCTGCAGACCCACCTGGTCACCGACGTGGACGGGCTGGTGCTGGTGCTCACCGGGACGACCAGCTCGGCGATCCAGAACGGGATGTTGTTGCTGGCGACCGGTACCGCGCTGATGGTGCTGGACTGGCGGCTCGGCGGGGTCGCCGTGCTGGCCGCCGTGCTGCTCATCGTGATCACCGGCCGGACCGGGCCGGAGCGGCGTGCGCTCACCACGCGACGGCAGCGCGGGTTCGCGGTGCTGGGCGGGCTGATCGAGGAGTCGCTGTCCGGACCCGCGGTGCTCCTGGCCCGCACGTTCGGCCGGGAGCCCGACCAGCGGCGGCGGTTCCGCGTCGAGTCCCGCGACCTGGCCGACGTGCAGCTGCGCGGCGCGCTGTCCGGCCGGTGGCGCACGGCGGTGCGCGGCGCCGCCCTGGTCACCCTGCCCGCCGCCGTCTACACGGTCGCCGGGCTGCAGATCGCCGCCGGTGCCACGCTCAGCATCGGCACCGTGGTCGCCTTCGCCACCACCCTGACCAGGGTCATCCGCCCGGTCACCGCGATGCAGAACGCCAGCCAGGGCTTCGCGGGCTCGCTGGCCCTGTTCGAGCGGATCTTCGCGGTGCTGGACCTGCCGGCTCCCCGCCACCGGGCTCCGGACGCGCCGCCGCTGCGGGTCACCGACGGTGCGCTGCGCGCCGAGGAGGTGAGCGTGACCTACCAGGGCGCCGGCCGGCCCGCGCTGGACGGGGTGTCCCTGAGCGCGGCGCCGGGCACGATGACGGCGCTGGTCGGGGCATCCGGGGCGGGCAAGAGCACGCTGGCCCAGGTGCTGCTCGGGCTGTTGCCGCCGGACCGGGGGCGGGTGCTGGTGGACGGCCAGGACCTCGCCGGGGTGGACCCCGACACGGTCGCCGACGGGATCGGCTTCGTCGCCCAGGACACCTACCTGTTCCACACCACGGTGCGGGAGAACCTGCTCTTCGCCCGGCCGGACGCATCGGACGCCGACCTGGAGCGGGCGTGCCGCGCGGCCCGGATCCACGAGCAGGTGGTCGCGCTGCCGCGCGGGTACGACACGCTGGTCGGCGAGCGGGGGCACCGGTTCTCCGGCGGCGAGCGGCAGCGGCTGTCGCTGGCCCGGCTGCTGCTGCGCGACCCGCCGGTGGTGGTGCTCGACGAGGCGACCAGTGCCCTGGACACCCGCACCGAGGCGGCCATCCGGGCCACCCTGGACGAGCGCGCGGCGGGGCGGACCACGGTGGTGATCGCGCACCGGCTGTCCACCGTGCGCGCGGCCGACCAGATCGCGGTGCTCGACCGGGGCCGGATCGTGGAGCGCGGCACGCACGCGGGGCTGATGGCCGCCGGCGGCTACTACCGGCGGCTGGTGGAGGCGGGCGAGGCCCTCGGCCGGGGCGACCCGGTGCACCCGGCGACCGCCTGAGAGCAGGCTGTCGATCCGCTGAAGAACCGGGCGGGAGCCTGGTGGCGGGCCCGCGCGGGGTCGCACCATCGCCGACGTGACGCTCCTCGACGAGCCCTCGGCGATCCGCAGGCTGCACGACCGGCTCGGGTTCGGTGCGCCCGGCGGTCCGGACGGGCGCGGGTTCGACCGGGTGCTGGCCGACCTGCTCGACCCGGCAGCCGCCGCGGCGGACCCCGGGGTGGCCGCCACCCCGGCGCCCGCCCTGGGGCCGCCGCCGGTGAAGCCGAGGAAGTCCGACGGCCCGGTCGACCCGGACCTGACGAAGCGGGCCGGCCGGGAGCTGCGCGCGCAGCAGAGCGCCCTCGTGCTGTGGTGGCTGGACCGGATGGCGGCCGCGCGGACCCCGACCACCGAGCGGGTCACCTGGTTCTGGCACGGGCACTTCGCCACCGGGGCGCAGAAGGTGCGCAGCCCCCGGGAGATGCTCGCGCAGAACGAGACGCAGCGCCGCCTCGGCCTCGGCGGGTTCGCGGAGCTGGCCCAGGCGATGATCGTGGACCCGGCGATGCTGCGCTGGCTGGACGGCGGCAAGAACCGGGTGGGCGCGGCGAACGAGAACCTGGCCAGGGAGTTCATGGAGCTGTTCGCGCTGGGCGTCGGGCACTACTCCGAGGACGACGTCCGCGAGTCGGCCAGGGCGCTCACCGGCTGGACGGTGCGCCCGGTGTCCACCGCGGCCCGGTTCGTCCCGCGCCGGCACGACGCGGGCGGCAAGCGGATCCTGGGCAGCAGCGGCGCCTTCGACGCCCCGGGTTTCGTCACCCTGGTGCTGGACCGGCCGGAGTCCGCCGCGTTCGTGGCCGGCCGGCTGTGGTTCCGGCTGGTCTCGCCCGCCCCGCCGAGCGCGGCCGCGCTGGACCGGCTGGTCACCGCGTACGGCCCGGGGCGCGAGGTCCGGTCGCTGCTGCGCGCCATGGTCGCCGAGCCCGCCTTCCGGGACGGGGCGAACGCGCTGGTCAAGCAGCCGGTGGAGTGGCTGGTCGGGCTGCTGCGCGCGGTGGGTGCGCGGCCCGGCCTGCTCCCGCCGGCGCGGGGCACGCAACTGGTCGCGGGGTTGCGCGCGATGGGCCAGGTCCCGTTCGCGCCGCCCAGCGTCGGTGGCTGGTCGGCCGGCGGCGGATGGCTGACCACGTCGGCGGGGCTGGCCCGGCTGCATCTGGCCCGCGCCGTCGTCGGGCACGGTGGCACGGCCGGACTCGGCGGGCCGCTCGGCACCGTCGCCGCCGCCAGCACGCCGAACCGGCCGGACGCGGTGCGCGAGCTGCTCGGCGTCGACGCCTGGACCCCGCGAACCCGCGACGCGCTGGCCGGCGTCGCGGACGACGCTGCGACGCTGACCGCCGTCGCCGCCTGCGCCCCCGAATACGTGGTGAGTGCCTGATGGACGCCGTGACCCGCCGCCGCTTCCTGACCTGGTCCGGGGTGACCGCGGCCGGCGCGCTCGCCGCCGGCGCCACCCGGGTGGACTGGTCGGACCTGCTCCGCGCCGCCCGGCACGACCCGCTGGACCCGCACGCCGGGGTACTCGTCGTGGTCACCCTGTACGGCGGCAACGACGGGCTGAACACCGTGGTCCCCGCCGCCGACCCCGCCTACCGCGCCGCCCGCCCCGAGCTGGCCTACCAGCCGTCCGAGGTGCTCGACCTGGGCGAGGGGCTCGGGCTGAACCCCGGACTGGCCGGCCTCAAGTCGCTGTGGGACGAGCGCTCGCTGGCCGTCGTGCGCGGCGTGGGCTACCCGGAGCCGGACCACAGCCACTTCCGGTCGATGGCGATCTGGCAGACCGCGTCGCCGTCCACCTCGGTGTCCACCGGCTGGCTCGGCCGCTGGCTGGACGCGACCGGGTACGACCCGCTGCGGGCGGTGTCGGTCGAGCCGGTGCTGCCGCCGCTGCTGGCGGGGGAGCGGACGGCGGCCGCGTCGCTGCCGGCCGGCGGGCTCACGCTGCCGGCGGGCCGGCTCGGCACGGCGTTCCGATCGCTCGGGGCCGCCCAGCCGGGCGAGCCGGAGTGGCAGGCCAGGGCGGCCGGCTCGATCCGGGACCTGCACACCGCGTCGGAGGTGCTGGGCGGGCACCTGCCGGCATCCGGCGGCCGGGGCGCGGCGCACGGTGGCGGGGCCGGCGCCGGCAAACCGGGGGGCGGCGGGCGCGGCGGGGAGCTGGGCACGCAGCTGGACACGGTGGCCGGGCTGATCGAGGCCGGCGTGCCGACCCGGGTGTACTCCGTGTCGCTCGGTGGGTTCGACACGCACGCCGACGAGCGGGGCACCCAGCAGCGGCTGCTCACCGAGCTGGACGGGGCGCTGACCCCGTTCGTCCGCAGGCTCAACGGCACCGCGCGGGGACGGCAGGCGGTGGTGCTGGTCTACTCGGAGTTCGGCCGGCGGGTGCGGGCGAACGCCAGCCAGGGCACCGACCACGGCACCGCGGCGCCGGTGTTCCTGCTCGGCTCCGGCGTCGCGCCCGGGTTCCACGGCGCGGCGCCCAGCCTGACCGAGCTGGACGACGGCGACCTGAAGGCGGGCGTGGACTTCCGGGACGTCTACGCCGCCGTGCTGTCCGGGGTGCTCGGCAGCGACCCCGGCCCGGTCCTGGGCCCGACCCCCGGCCGCCTCACCGGACTGCTGACCACCAAGGTCGCCTGACCAGGCCCGCGCTCACCGCTCCCGCTCCGGGGCCAGGACCAGGTCGAACGGGATCTCGGCCCACCGGCCGTCCCGGGCCGTCCCGTCCGGCGCGGTGCCCCCCTCGTGCTCGGGGGCGGCGACGATCAGGCTGTCCTTGACCCCGAACACCACGTCGCTGCGCAGGTGCTCGTCGCCGTCCACGAACACGTGGGTGATCAGCGTGCGGTGCCCCGGGGCGTCGACCTTGAAGTGCAGGTGCGCCGGGCGCATCGCACGCCGCCCCGCCGCCGCGAGCAGCTCGCCCGCCGGCCCGTCGTCCGGGATCCGGTACGCGGTGGGCAGCACCGACCAGAACCGGTAGCCACCGTCCCCGGCCGCGGTCAGCCAGCCCCGGGCCTGCGTGCGCTCGCCCTCGTACTGCACGTCGTAGAACCCGCCCTCGTCGGCCTCCCACACCTCGATGTGCGCGCCGGGCAGCGGGGTGCCGTCGGTGGAGCGGACCTGGCCGGACACCCAGCAGGGCGTGCCCCGGGCGCCGAGGGCGATGTCGCCGCCCAGCTCGACCTCCGGGGCGCCCTCGACGAAGAACGGCCCCAACACCGTGGACTCGGTGGCTCCCGCGCTGTCCGGCGCGTTGATGCCGACGGTCAGCATGGACAGCCCGAGCACGTCGGAGAGCAGGATGAACTCCTGGCGGCGGTCGTCGGTGAGGTGCCCGGTGCGGGTCAGGAAGTCGATCCCGGCGGCCCACTCCGCCTCGGTCAGCCGCACGTCGCGCGCGAACGCGTGCAGGTGCCGCACCAGGCTGGTCATCACCTCCCGGTACCGCTCGCCGGTCGCGCCGGCGAAGCTGGCCACCACCTCGTCGGTCACCGCCTGCTCGCGGGCCTGCTGCCCGGCGGTGCCGTCCCCGCGGTCGCGGTCGTCGTCCCGGTCGTCTCGGTCGTTGCGGTGGTCGCCGGTGCCGGCGTCCCGCGGCGCGGTGCGGGTCACGGGTCACTCCTCGGTCGTGGTGGGTGGAGTCGGGCTGGTGATACCTCCCGCCACACTCGCGCGACGGCGGCCGGATGTCCACCGATGCGGAACGGCCGGGACGGCGGTGGGGGCGCGAGCCGGCCGGCGTCCTCAGGCCAGGAGCGGGGCGAGGCGGTCGGCGTGCTCGCGCAGCACGTCCACCAGGTCGTCGTTCGGCTCGGCCACCCGCTGCGCCGGGCCGCTCAGGGCCAGCCCGGCCACCAGCGCGCCGTCGCCCGGCGCGCGGACCGGGACCGCGAGGCAGCCCCGCTCGACGTGCAGCTCGCCGCACTGCCGGGCCAGCCCGGCGCGGGCCACCTCGGCCAGCTCGACGGCCAGCGCGCCCGGGTCGGTGCGGGTGCGTTCGGTGAACCGGGTCAGCTCGGCGGCCCTCTGCCGGTCGGCACGCTCGGCCAGCAGGAGCTTGCCCAGCGCGGAGGCGTGCGGGTTGCGGGCGAGCAGGGTGTTCTCGCTCGGCGGGTGGTCGGGGTCCGGGTCGACCACCGTCACGTGCCCCTCGGTGAACGACGCCAGGTGCACGCCCCAGCGCACCCGGGACCGCAGGTGGGCGACCACCGCGCGCGCGGCCGTGCTCGGCGTCGAGGGCGCGCGCACCGTCAGCCGGGCCGCCCCGGCGCCCAGGGCGAAGCCGCGCAGGTCCGGCAGCCGCACCAGGTACTCCTCGGCGACCAGCAGGTTGAGCAGCCGGTAGGTGGTGGCCCTGGGCAGCCGCAGCGCGGTGGAGATCTCCCGCGCGGTCACCCCCGGGCCGGCGGAGACCACCTCGGCGAGCACGGCCAGCGCGTTGCGCACCGCGCGTGGCTGGCGCCCGGGGACCGGCGCGGACGGCCCGGTCACCGGCCCGGCACCGGGTCGAGGGGGTCGGGGTCCGGCGCCGCCGGGTCGGGCGCGGCGGGGTCGGGCGCGACCGCGCCGGCCCGGGTGCTCACCGGCGCCGCCCGCCGAGCAGGTCGGCGGCCGAGGTCTCGTCGTAGAGCCCGATCGCGGCCACCCGGTCCGGCCGGCGCACCCGCAGCCACAGGTACCGCGCGCCGGCCAGCGCCAACACGCCCCCGGCGACCAGGGTCGCCACCGCGAGCGGGGCGGTGGCCACGAACACCCCGAGCACGGCGACCAGCACCGGCACGATCACCGACGTGGCCAGCACCGCGATCCCGGTGAGCTCGCCGATCCGGTGCAGGAACACCGGCGCGGCCAGGCACACCAGCAGGTAGGCGAGCAGGTAGCCCAGCGCCGCGGTGGTGAGCAGCGGGACCAGCGCGTGCTCCGGGGACACCCCGGCCAGCAGCAGCCCGACCGGCCCGGCGGCCAGCACCGGCAGGGTCACCGCGATCGCCCGGTGCGGGGTGCGGAACCGCCGGTGCGTCGCGCCGAGCCGGGCCGGCAGCACGCCCTCCCGGCCCATCGAGAACAGCAGCCGGGTCAGCGCCGTGGTGGTGGCCACCGAGCAGGCCAGGAACGAGGTGGCCAGCCCGGCGTCCAGCAGCGCGGGCAGCCAGGGCACCCCGGCCGCGTCGGCCAGCGCACGCACCGCCTCGGGGTGCGCGGCCAGCCCGCCCGGGACGTCGCCGAACCCGGCGACCTGGGTGTACGCGGCGAGCAGCACCAGCACCCCGGCCAGCGCGGCGGTCCAGCGCACCGCCCGGGTGATGCTGCGGAACGGGCGGCGCGCCTCGACGCCCATCGCGGCGGCGGCCTCGAACCCGATGAACGCGCCCAGCGCCGGCAGCACCCCGGCCACCACCCCGCCGAGCCCGACGCCGGTGGGGGCGAGCTGGCGGGTGTCCAGCCCGATGCCGTGCCGGGCCAGCAGCACGCCGAACACCACCAGCATCAGCCCGATGGACACCGCCTCGACCAGCAGCACCACCGCCGCGGACAGCCGCACCCCGCGCACCGTGCAGGCCGCCACCAGCCCGGCCAGCAGGACCACCGCGCCGGCCACCGCGACCGGGGACAGCGCGCCGGGCACGCCCAGCCGGGCGGCCAGCACGGACAGCTGCATCGCGGCCCCGGTGAGCGCGCCCATCCCGAGCAGCGTGTAGCCGATCATCAGCCCGGTGCCGCAGAGGAACGCCGGCCCGGGGCCGAGGCCCTTCGCGGTGAGGCTGTACAGCGAGCCGGCGGCGGCCATCCGCTTGGTGAACCGCCCGATGCACCCGGCCACCACCAGCGCGAGCCCGGTGGCGGCGGCCAGCGACCAGACGGTGGCCGGGCCGGCGCTGGCCGCCACGATCGCCGGGATGACCGCCATCCCGGCGGCGGGCGCGGCCCCGGACACCGACTGGGCGAAGACCTGGGCGGGGCCCAGGTTGCGCCGGTCCAGCCCGGCGAGCGGGGACTGCTCGGCGAGGCGTGTCGGGAGGGCCACCGCGACTCCGGGTTCGGCGGATCTGGGCTGCGATCTGGGCTGCGATCTGGACGGCGATCTGGACTGCACAGCGCCGCGCACGCGGGACGGGCGGGCGCGGTCGTCCGGGGCCGGGGGCCTCGGCGTGCGAGCACCACACCCCGGTCGCGGGAACCGCGCAACCCGGTGTCCCGCGTTGTGAGACAGCACGGTGATCCTCCTCCCCGGCGGCGAGCACGGACCTTGCCCGCCGGGTCCCGGCGGCGGACGGTCGTCCGACCACCCGACCGGTCGACGACAGGACCGCCATGACACTCATCGACTCGGCCAGCACCGCGCGGGCCGACACCCGAACCGACCACCCGCTGGACCTGAGCACCGAACTCGAGGTCGACCAGGTCCGCCGGGCCCTCGCCGACGCCGGCCTGCTCGGCGAGCAGACCCGCTGGGCGTTCTTCGCCCCGGAGGAGCCGGCCAAGGACGCCGTCCTCGCGCACCGCCCCGGCGACGAGGTCGACCGCCGGTTCCGGGTGGTGCTGCTGGAGCTGGACACCGGGGTCTCCCGGGACGTGGTGGTCTCCGCGACGCACCGCCGGGTGGACACGGTGCACGAGCTGGACCCGGAGACCAGCGGCCAGCCGCCGATCATCGACACCGAGTTCGAGCTGATCGAGGACATCGTCAACGCCAGCGAGGAGTGGTGCGCCGCGCTGCGCCGCCGAGGGCTGGACCCGGCGGGCGTGCGCTCGGTCCCGCTGTCCGCCGGCGTCTACGGCCACCCCGACGAGGTGGGCCGGCGCACCGTGCGGGTGCTCGGGTTCCGCCAGGACCATGCGGCCGACCACCCGTGGGCTCACCCGGTGGACGGCGTGGTGGCCTACGTGGACCTGACCGGCCGCCGGGTCACCGAGGTGATCGACCACCGCGAGCTCCCGGTGCCTGACGAGCCGGGCAACTTCGACGACCCGGCGCACGTCGGCCCGGTCCGCACCACGCTGCGACCGATCGAGATCACCCAGCCGGAGGGGCCCAGCTTCACCGTCGAGGGCAACCGGGTGCGCTGGGAGAAGTGGGACCTGCGGGTCGGCTTCAACGAGCGCGAGGGGCTGACCCTGCACCAGATCAGCTTCGACGGCCGCCCGGTGGTGTACCGGGCGTCGATCGCGGAGATGGTGGTGCCCTACGCCGACCCGTCGCCGGTGCGGTTCTGGCAGAACTACTTCGACTGCGGCGAGTACATGTTCGCCCGGTACGCCAACTCCCTCGAACTGGGTTGCGACTGCCTCGGCGAGATCCACTACCTGGACGCGGTGATCGCCGACGACCTGGGCGCCGCGAAGACCATCCGCAACGCGGTCTGCCTGCACGAGGAGGACCACGGCGTGCTGTGGAAGCACACCGACCTGTTCACCGGCTCCGCCGAGACCCGCCGGCAGCGCCGGATGGTGTTCTCCTTCTTCACCCCGATCGGCAACTACGACTACGGCTTCTACTGGTACCTGTACCTGGACGGCACGATCCAGTGCGAGGTCAAGGCCACCGGGATCGTGTTCACCTGCGCCTACCCGGCCGAGGGCAGCGACTACGCCACCGAGGTGGCCCCCGGGCTCGGAGCCCCGTACCACCAGCACCTGTTCTCCGCTCGCCTGGACATGACTGTGGACGGCGTGCGCAACGCGGTCGACGAGGTGGAGGCCCGGCCGTTGCCGGTCGGCCCGGACAACCCGCACGGCAACGCGTTCCGCCGCCGGCGGACCCGACTGACCAGCGAGTCCGGCGCCCAGCGGCTGGCCGACAACAGCCGGGGCCGGACCTGGCAGGTGGTGAACCCGGAGGTGCGCAACCGGTTCGGCCAGCCGGTCGGCTACGCCCTGCTGCCCGAGGGCCGGCCGGTGATGCTGGCCGACGAGTCGTCGTCGATCCGGGCGCGCGCCGCGTTCGCCTCCCGGCACCTGTGGGTCACCCGGTACGACCCGGCCCAGCGCTACCCGGCCGGCGACTTCGTCAACCAGCACGCCGGCGGAGCCGGGCTGCCCGCCTGGACCGCCGAGGACCGCCCGGTGGACGGCGAGGACATCGTGCTGTGGCACACGTTCGGCCCGACCCACTTCCCGCGCCCGGAGGACTGGCCGGTCATGCCCGTCGACTACGCGGGCTTCACCCTCAAGCCGGTCGGCTTCTTCGACCGCAACCCGGCGCTGGACGTGCCGGCCACCGGTGGGGCGCACTGCTCGGCGCGGGGTGGGCACCGTGTCGACTGAGCTCGAGCCGGAGCGGGGCAGCGCGCGGCACGCGGTGACCAGCCCGGCCCCGTCCACCGCGTTCCGCAAGACGCTGGGCCTGCCGGACGTCATCGCGCAGAGCCTGTCGGTGATCGCGCCGGCCATGTCCGGGGCGTTCCTGACCTACCTAGCCTCCACCAAGGCCGGCGGGGCGACGCCGCTGGCCTACCTGCTGGGCACCCTGGCGATGCTGTGCGTGGGCGGCACCGTGGCCCAGTTCGCCCGGTCGCTGTCCTCGGCCGGCTCGATGTACACCTACATCACCCGCGGCGCGAACCGGTGGATCGGGTTCCTCGGCGGCTGGTGCTACGCGGCGGCGTTCCTGATCCTGGGTGGCGCGGTGCTGTGCGGCTTCGGGTTCTTCACCGCCAGCCTGGTCGAGCTGCTCTCCGGCGGGCAGGTGTCCTGGGCCTGGTTCTCGCTGGGCGGGCTGGTGGTCATCGCGGTGATGAGCCTGTTCGACGTGCAGGCCTCCACCCGGGTCCAGCTGGCCATCCTGCTGATCAGCATGATCGCGCTGCTGGTGGTGTCGATCGTGGTCGTCTCGGTGGGCTCGCCGGCGACCAGCGTGCTGGACCACCGGACCCCGGTGGACAGTGCTGGCGTGCACCTCGACCTGGGCGCGTTCTGGCCCTCCTCGGCGGGGGTGCCGTGGACCGGGGTGCTGTTCGGGCTGAGCTTCGCGATGCTGTCGTTCACCGGGGCCGAGGCCAGCGCGGTGCTCTCCGAGGAGACCCGCGAGCCGCGCAAGGTCATCCCGCGCGCGGTGATCGGCTCGATCGTGCTGGCCGGGCTGTTCTACCTGGTCATCACCTACGCCACGGCGATCGGCTTCGGCGTGCGGCAGGCGGCGGCCGACTGGCCGGCGTCGGTGGCCGGGCTCGCGGCGGTCGCCCCGAACCAGGTGTTCGCGGCGGTGGTGCTCGGCTGCGCCGCGCTGGCCAGCCTGTTCTGCGCGCTGGGCGTGCACATGGCGGTGTCCCGGGTGCTGTTCGCGATGGGCCGCGAGCGGGTGCTGCCGGCCTGGCTCGGGCGGCTGCACCCCCGGTGGAACACCCCGTGGCGGGCGATCGGGCTGGACATCGTCGTGTGGCTGGTGCTGGCCGCGGGCTCGGTGCTGCTGACCAGCCGGTCGACCCAGGTCGCGCTGGCCGGGGGGCTGGACAACGAGCTGACCGGCGGGGTGTTCGTGTTCACCTTCCTGGCCGGCCTGGGGACCCCGCTGGTGATGTTCGTGTACCTGCTGCTCGGGGTGGCGGGCACCGCGCAGGGCCGGCGGTCGCGGCGTCCCGGGTTCCAGGTCGTGGCGGTGCTGGCCGGCCTGGTCGGGGCGCTGGCGGTGTTCGGCAGCCTCTACTACTCGTTCGCCCCGTCGGCGCCCGGCGTGCCGATCCCGACCGTGGTGGCGATGGTGCCCTGGGTGTGCCTGGCCGTCGCGGTGGTCGGCCTGCTCGTGGCGGCCTGGGTGCGGCGGACCCGGCCCTCGGCGTGGGCGGACATGGGCGCGGTGTTCGACGAGGTCTGAGCGGGTGTGGTGTCGCCGGAGCGACGCCGGTACGGGTTCCGGGTGCTCCGGGCCGTACCCGCGTCGCTCCGGCGTGTCGTGGCGGGGGAGCGGACGTCGGTCAGGCGGGCTCGGTGGTGGCGGCGGCGATGACCCGGGTCAGCGAGTCGCGGATGGCCTCCAGCTCGCTGATCGGCATGCCCAGCCGGGCGATGATGGCCGGCGGGATCGCCTCCGCCCGCGCGCGCAGCGCCCGCCCCTGGGTGGTGAGCGTGACGGCCAGCGAGCGCTCGTCGGCCGGGTCGCGGCGGCGCACCACCAGGCCACCGGCCTCCAGCCGCTTGAGCAGCGGGGTGAGCGTGCCCGGGTCGAGCTGCAGCAGCCCGGCCAGCTCGCGCCCGGACCGGGGGTCGCGCTCCCAGAGCGCGAGCATCACCAGGTACTGCGGGTGGGTGAGGCCCATCGGTTCCAGCAGCGGCCGGTACAGCGCGATCACCGTGCGGGAGGCCACGGCCAGCGCGAAACAGACCTGCCGGTCGAGCGCGAGCAGGTCCGTCCCCGGCGGGATGTCGGTCAGCTCACCTGAGGTGGGAGGAGGCACGCCGTTAGTGTACCGTCCATTGGTGTGCCAATGATTGGTGTACACGAGAGAGGTCCCGCGATGAGTACGAGCGCCGAGCCGGTGCCCAGGCAGCGGCCCAACCCGCTGCGCTGGCTGTGGTATGCGGTGGGCGGGAGCCTGCCCGAGCGGCACCGCACCTGGGTGCTGCACGACCTGACCTGCCGCACCTGGCCGCTGCGGCACCTGCTCCGGGCCTGCGTGCAGGTGGCTCCGGTGGTCGTGGTGCTGCTGCTGATCGTGCCGGGCACGCTCACCATCCGGATCGCCGCGGTCACCGCCGGCCTGCTGCTCGGGCTGTTCTACTCCTGCGCGTACATGTACGAGATCTCCGAGCACCGGGTGGCCAAGGCCGGGTACCCGGTCGGCACGGCCAAGGCGGTGCGCGAGGAGGCGCACGCCGAGGAGCGCGCCGCCGAGCGGGAGCGCTACATCCAGAACTGGCGCCGGCCCGAGCAGACGCTCCCCGCCGCCCCGGCGAGCACCAACCCGGACCCGGGCGAGCAGCGGGAGCTGCCGGAGCAGCGGGAGCCGCACGAGCAGCGGGAGCGGCCGGACGCGCGCCGGTAGCCGGACGAGACCTCAGCCCGCGTCCAGCCGCGCGCGTAGCGCCGCCGTGGCCTTGCGCCGCCAGGCCTCCTCGACCAGCTCGCGCAGCTGCTCGGGGTCCACGGCCGCCAGGTCGACCAGCACCGAACCGTGGCCGTCGTAGTGCGGCGTCGACTCCTCGACCCCCGGCAGCCCGGTGCCCATCGCCACCACGTCGGCCCAGCTCGGCACGGTTCCTCCTCGGGCGTCCCCGGGTCTCCCGGTCGCCGCCGATCCTGCCCGGTCCGGACCCGGGGGGTCGTGGAGAAACGGGAACTCCGGCGGGCTGGTCACCGCGCACCGCCTGAGTACCGTGATCGGCATGCCGCTGACCCACCCCGCCCATCCGTCCCACCCGAGCCGTCCGCACCGGCCGGAGCTGGGGGTGAACCCGGTGTTCACCAGCGAGCCCCTCGCGGTGCCCAAGTACACGATGCCGGGTACCGGGATGGACCCCGACGTCGCGTACCAGATCGCGCACGACGAGCTGATGCTCGACGGCAACGCCCGGTTGAACCTGGCGACCTTCGTGTCGACCTGGATGGAGCCGCAGGCCACCCGGTTGATGTCCGAGTGCTTCGACAAGAACATGATCGACAAGGACGAGTACCCGCGCACCGCCGAGCTGGAGGAGCGGTGCGTGCGGATGCTCGCCGGGCTGTGGCACGCACCCGAGCCGCACCACGCGGTGGGCTGTTCGACGACCGGCTCGTCCGAGGCGTGCATGCTGGCCGGCCTCGCGCTCAAGCGGCGCTGGCAGTCCGCCCGCCGCGCGGCCGGGCGGCCGACGGACCGGCCGAACCTCGTCATGGGCATCAACGTGCAGATCTGCTGGGAGAAGTTCGCCAACTTCTGGGAGGTCGAGCCCCGCTACGTGCCGATGGAGGGCGACCGGTTCACCCTGTCCGCCGAGGAGGCCGTCGCGCTGGTCGACGAGAACACCATCGGCGTGGTGGCCATCCTGGGCTCCACCTTCGACGGGTCCTACGAGCCGGTCGCCGAGGTGGTGGCCGCGCTGGACGAGCTGGCCGAGCGCACCGGGCTGGACGTGCCGGTGCACGTGGACGGCGCCTCCGGCGCGATGATCGCGCCGTTCCTCGACCCGGAGCTGGAGTGGGACTTCCGGCTGCCCAGGGTGGCCTCGATCAACACGTCCGGGCACAAGTACGGGCTGGTCTACCCGGGGGTCGGCTGGGCGATCTGGCGGGACGCCGAGGCGCTGCCCGAGGAGCTGGTCTTCCGGGTCAACTACCTGGGCGGCGACATGCCGACGTTCGCGCTGAACTTCTCCCGGCCGGGCGCCCAGGTCGCCGCGCAGTACTACAACTTCCTGCGGCTGGGGTTCGAGGGCTACCGGCGGGTGCAGCAGGACTGCAGGGACGTGGCCACCCGGCTGGCCGCCGAGTTCGCGAAGCTCGGCCCGTTCCGCCTGCTCACCGACGGCAGCCAGCTGCCGGTGTTCGCGTGCACGCTGGCCGACGGGGTGGACGCCTTCTCGGTGTTCGACGTGTCGGCCGGGCTGCGCGAGCACGGCTGGCTGGTGCCGGCCTACACCTTCCCGGCCAACCGCACCGACCTCGCCGCGCTGCGGATCGTGGTGCGCAACGGGTTCAGCCACGACATGGCCGACATGCTGCTCACCGACCTCGCGGCGCTGCTGCCCCGGCTCGGCCGCCAGCCGGGCCCCGCGCGCGGGGCCGAGGCGGCCGGGTTCGCGCACGGCGCGGGCTCCCCGGCGGGCGGCACCCGGACCGACACGCCGGCGCGGTAGCCGCGGCCGGGTCGGCGGCGTGGGCGCGGCCGGTCAGCGGCACAGCCGGGGCCGCCGGTCGGCCTCGGTGAGCGCGCCGAGGCCGTCGGCGCGGACCCGGTCGGCCAGCCCGCTGGCGTGCGCGGACAGCCCGGCGACGTCCAGCCCGTGCGGCGGCTCGGCGGCGAACGGGGCGATCCGCTCCGCGCCCCGCTCCAGCAGCGCCGCCGCGCCGGTCGAGTTGCCCCGCTGCGCGTGGGTCAGCCCGACCGCGAGCTGCGCCAGGCCTTGCCACAGCGGCCGCTCCACGCCCTCGGTCGCCTTCCAGGTGCCCTCCAGCACCTCGTGCGCCTGGAACGGCAGGCCGGCGTCCAGCAGCCGCTGCGCCTCGGCCAGCGCCTGGGCCGGGCGCAGCTCCAGGTCCTCGGGCACCCGGTCCACCCCGGGGTCGCCCTTGGCCATCGGCCGTCCGGCCGCGTCGCGCGGGCGGGCGTTGCGCGCCCGCCCGGCCGGGTCGCGGTCCCGCTCGTCCCCGGGGACCGGCCGTTGGTCGGGTTGCTGACTCATCGCCTGCGCCACACCTCGTTTCCCTCCGCCACTCGAAGCGTTGAACTTCCAGGGTCGGCGACGTGTCAAGGAGGGCGCATGGCGGGGGCGCGGGACAATGGTCGGTCGGGTCTCACCCGACGACGATTCCTGGACGCGGTGGGCCGGACCGGCGGCGCGGGCGCGCTGCTCGGGGTGATGGGAGCGCTGGACCTGGCGGTCACCGCCGACTCGGCCAGCCAGACGTTCCAACCGTTGCGTCCGGCGGACTTCTCGCTGGCCGGCAAGGCCGCCGGCAAGGTGGTGATCCTGGGTGGCGGGGTCGCCGGCCTGGGCGCCGCCTACGAGCTGGGCAAGGCCGGCTACGACTGCACCGTGCTGGAGGCCTCCGACCGGGTCGGCGGGCGGAACTACACCATCCGGGGCGGCGCGACGCACACCGACCTGGACGGGAAGACCCAGAAGGTGCGCTTCTCCGACGGGCAGTACATGAACACCGGGCCGGGGCGGATCGCGTCCTGGATGGTGACCATGGACTACTGCCGGGAGCTCGGCGTCCCGGTCGAGGTGTTCGCCAACAACAGCCTGGACTCCTTCATCTACCGGGAGAAGGAGGGCATGAAGCCGGGGCAGGCCGTGCGCAGGCGCGCGGCCAGGGCGGACACGTACGGCTACGTCGCGGAACTGCTGGCCAAGGCCACCGACCAGGGTGCGCTGGACAAGCAGCTCAACGCCGCCGACAAGGACAAGCTGCTGGACTTCCTGCACGACTTCGGCGACATCAGCAAGAAGAAGGACAACGACCCCGCGGGCAGCCACGTCTACAAGGGCGGCGAGCGGCGCGGCTACCAGCAGTGGCCGGGCGCGGCGGGGGAGAAGGGCGTCCAGGCCAAGCCGCCGACGCTGAGCCAGGTACTGGCCTCCGGGGTGCAGAAGGACCTGACCTTCAACCTCGAGTTCAAGCACGACGAGGTGATGTTCCAGCCGGTCGGCGGGATGGACGCGATCCCGATGGCGCTGGCCAGGGTGGTCGGCGCCGACAAGATCAAGCTGGGCTGCCCGGTCACCGCGGTCACCACCGCGCCGGACAAGGTCAGCGTCACCTACCGCGACCGGAACAACGCGGAGCAGCGGATCGACGCCGACTACTGCATCGCCACGCTGCCGCCGCACCTGATGGCCAAGGTGGCGCACAACCTGGGCAACGACGTGCAGCGCGGGCTCACCCGGTTCGGCATGGAGACCGCCGGGAAGATCGGCCTGGAGTACCGGACCCGCTGGTGGGAGTTCCAGGACCGGATCTACGGCGGCCTCAGCGAGACCGACATGGACATCGACCACATCTGGTACCCCTCGCACGGGCTGCACGGCGAGCGGGGCGTGGTGATCGGCTACTACAACACCGGCAAGCACGCCGACTCGTACACGCCGATGTCGCCGGCCGACCGGGAGAAGCGGGCGCTCGTCCAGGGCATGAAGATCCACGGCCCGAAGTACCGCTCGGAGCTGCTCAACTCGTTCTCCATCGCCTGGGCGCGGGAGCGGTTCATCGAGGGCGGCTGGGCGAAGATCCCCGGCGGTCCGGAGGACCCGGTGTACGGGGCGCTGAACAAGGGCTCCGGCCGGGTGTACTTCGCGGGCGACTGGCTCAGCCACCTGGTGTCCTGGCAGCACGGCTCGTTCACCTCGATGCGCAAGGCCGTGACGGCGCTGCACCGGCGCCAGCTCGCCACCTGAGCGGCCGCGCCCGGTTGGTCCACGCCGCGCCACGTGCTATGCACTGAGCGTGGACGCTGACCTGAACACCGACTTCGAGACGCTGCGCGTCACCGTCGACGCGGGCGTCGCCGAGCTCGCGCTGAACCGCCCGGACCGGGCCAACTCGCTGAGCCGGCCCATGTGGGAGGAGCTGCGGGCGGCCCTGCGCGCGCTGGACGCCGAGCCGGCCGTGCGGGTGGTGGTGATCAGCGGCACCGGGAACCACTTCTGCGCGGGCATCGACCTCGGCATGCTCGGCACGCTCGCCCCGGACGGGCAGGAGCCGGGCCGGGCCGCCGAGACGCTGCGCCGCACCATCCTCGACCTGCAGGACGTGCTGACCTGGCTGGAGCGCTGCCGGGTGCCGGTGATCGTCGCGGTGCACGGGATGTGCGTCGGCGCCGGCCTGGACCTGGCGGTGGCGGCCGACCTGCGGTACGCCTCGGCCGACGCCCGGTTCCTGCTCAAGGAGGTCGACCTGGGGCTGGCCGCCGACGTCGGCGTGCTGCAGCGGCTGCCGCGCATCGTCGGCGAGGGGGTGGCCCGCGAGCTGGCCTACACCGGCCGCGCGGTGTCCGGCGCGGAGGCGGCCGAGCTGCGGCTGGTCAACCGCTGCTACGACACCCCGGAGGAGCTGCGCAAGGGCGTGCTGGAGCTGGCCCGCGAGCTGGCCGAGAAGTCCCCGCTGGCGATGCGGGGCACCAAGCACGCGATCACCTACGCCCGGGACCACTCGGTGGCCGACGGGCTGGACCAGATCGCCACCTGGAACGCGGCGACCCTGCTGTCGGCCGACCTGGACGAGGCGGTCGCCGCGTTCAAGGAGAAGCGGCCGGCCCGGTACGCCGACTGACCTGCCCGCTAGGGACACATTTTCCTTCCCCTGGGGCGATGTGTCGGTGGCCACCCGGCCAGATACTGTCGCCGAGATCAGAGTCCCCAGCACGAGACATGAGGAGCTCCGTGGACATCACCGCCGCTGTTGCGCACAAGCCGTTGGCAGACTTCACCATCGAATCACTGGAGCTCGACGGTCCGCGTGCCGGCGAGGTACTGGTCGAGATCGCGGCCGTGGGGCTGTGCCACTCCGACCTGGCCGCCCGGGAGGGCGTCATCCCGGTCCCGCTGCCGGCGGTACTGGGGCACGAGGGCGCGGGCACCGTGGTGGAGGTCGGCGAGGGCGTCTCCAAGGTCAAGGCGGGCGACAAGGTCGCGCTGACCTTCAACTACTGCGGGCAGTGCTACAACTGCACCAACGGCGCGCCGGCCTACTGTTTCCAGTTCCTGCCGCTGAACTACGCCGGGGTCCGGCTGTCCGACGGTCAGTCGCCCATCCGCTCCTCGGAAGGGCCGATCAGCGGCTGCTTCTTCGGGCAGTCCTCGTTCGCCAGCCACTCGATCGCCACCGAGCAGAACGTGGTCAAGCTGCCCGACGACGCCCCGCTGGACCTGGTCGGCCCGCTGGGCTGCGGCATCCAGACCGGCGCCGGCGCGGTGATGAACTCGCTGGACGCCAAGGCCGGTTCCGCGCTGCTGGTGATGGGTGCGGGCTCCGTCGGCCTGGCCGGGGTGCTCGGCGGTGTGGTGCAGGGCTGCGAGCAGATCATCGTCCTGGAGCCGCACGAGAGCCGCCGCACGCTGGCCAAGGAGCTGGGGGCGACGCACGCGCTCAACCCCTCCGACGGCGACCTGGCCGAGCAGGTGCGGGCGATCGCGCCGGACGGCGTGCACAACGTCTTCGACACCACCGGCATCCCCGGCGTGATCGAGTCCTCGTTCGGCGCGATGGCGCCGCACGCCGGCCTCGGCCTGGTCGGCGTGCCGGGCGACCCGAACGCGGCGATCAACCTGAGCCTGATGCAGGCCATGATCATCGGGATCCGGCTGTTCGGCATCATCGAGGGCGACGCGGTGCCGGACGAGTTCATCCCGAGGCTGGCCAAGCTGCACACCGAGGGCAAGTTCCCGTTCGACAAGATGATCAAGAAGTTCGCCTTCGACCAGATCAACGAGGCGGCCGAGGCCCAGCACAAGGGCGAGGTCGTGAAGGTCGTGCTCACCCATTAGTCCCGTGCTCAGCGTGACGGGCCACCACCGGGAGATCCGGCGGTGGCCCGTTCGTTGTGCGGGTGTCGGGACGGGTGGGGCGGACGTGGAGCGGGGAGCATGAGGTCACCGAGGGTCGTCGTCGTCGGGGCCGGCATGTCCGGCATCTGCATCGCCGCCATGCTGCGCGACGCCGGAGTGGACACCGTCACCCTGTACGAGAAGTCCGACCGGCTCGGCGGGACCTGGCGGGACAACACCTACCCCGGCGTGGCGTGCGACGTCCCCTCGCACTACTACTCGTTCTCCTTCGCGCCGAACCCGGACTGGTCGCGGATCTACTCCTCGGGCGGGGAGATCTGGGCGTACCTGGAGGACGTCGCGCGCCTGCACCGGGTCACCGAGCGGGTGCGCTTCGGCGTGGAGGTGACCGGCGCGGAGTGGGCCGGCGGCCACTGGCGGGTGGAGCTGTCCACCGGGGAGACCGTCCCCGCCGACTTCCTGGTCGCCGCCACCGGCGTCGTGCACCACATCCGCGAACCCGACCTGCCCGGGCTGGAGAGCTTCGCCGGTGCCCGGTTCCACTCGGCCCGCTGGGACCACTCGGTGCCCGTCGACGGCGCCAGGGTCGGGCTGGTCGGCTCCGGGTCCACCGGCGTGCAGATCACCGGTGCGCTGGCCGGCAGGGCCGCCCCGCTGACGCTGTTCCAGCGCACCCCGCAGTGGGTGCTGCCGGCGACGAACCCGCGCGTCCCGGACCGGCTGCGCGGGCTGCTGCGCCGGTTCCCGGCGGTGAACCGGGCGACCTACCGGCTGGTGCAGAGCCTGGTGGAGCACACCCTGTTCGAGGCGGTGCTCAAGCCGGGGCTGCGCCGCCGGGCGGTGGAGCTGGCCTGCGAGCGGAACCTGCGGAAGGTGGCCGACCCGGCGCTGCGCGCGAAGCTGACCCCGGACGATCAGCCGATGTGCCGCCGGCTGATCGTGGCGCCGGACTACTACGAGGCGGTCCAGCGCGACGACGTGCACGTGGTCACCGAGCGGATCGAGCGGGTCGAGCCGGCCGGGGTGCGCACCGTCGACGGCACCCTGCACGAGCTGGACGTGCTGGTGCTGGCCACCGGGTTCGACCCGCACGCGTTCATGCGCCCGATGAACCTGACCGGGCTGGACGGGCGCACCCTGGCCGAGGAGTGGGCCAAGGGCGCCCGCGGCTACCGCAGCATCGCGCTGCCCGGGTTCCCGAACTTCTTCATGCTGCTCGGGCCGCACAGCCCGTTCGGCAACCAGTCGCAGATCACCGTGGCCGAGACGCAGGCCCGGCACGCGCTGGGCTGGATCGAGCGGTGGCGGCGCGGCGAGCTGGACTCGGCAAGCCCCACCGACGCGGCGGCCGAGCGGTTCAACCGGCAGGTCCGCGCGGCGCTGTCGGTGCCCGGCACGGTGTGGGTCACCGGGTGCAACAGCTGGTACCTGGGCGACGACGGGCTGCCCGAGCTGTGGCCCTGGTCGGCTGCCCGGCACCGGGAGGTGCTGGCCGCGCCGGTCGACGACGACTGGGAGGTCCGGGCCGTCCGCTAGGGCCGCGCCCGCGAACGGGGGCACGGCCCGGACCGGTGCTACTGGCCGGGCGGCGCCCACTCGCTCTCCGGCAGTGGCCGGGCCCCGCTCTGCGTGGTCGGGTCCACGGCCATCGTGGCGACCCGCTGGTAGCCCTTCTTGTTCTGCAGCCCGCTCTTGCGGTAGCCGGCGGTGAGGCCGACCTTGGCCCAGAACGCCGGGCCGCTGGTCGCGGTGGAGCGGGGCCGCCAGCCGTACTGCCGCAGCAGCCCGTTGCCGTAGTTCATCGCGTAGGTGCGCCGGATCTCCGGCGTCCAGTGCTCGCTGGTCAACGACACCGACAGCTCGCCGAAGTTCTCGATCCGGTGCGGCCCGTTGAGCTGCCAGTGCAGCGCCTGGCCCGGCTCCAGGTCGTGCGGCACGCCGTAGCCGTCGAACCAGCGCTCGTACGACGCCACGCCGTAGGTGGCCGAGCGGACCGCGTCCTCCAGCTCGCGCTGCGTGAGGAACGGCTCGGTGCTCGGGTAGATGATGAAGCGCTTGCGGCCGCGGACCTGCCAGATCGCCTGGCCGGGGATGTCCACGTGGTAGTGCACGGTCGCCTTCGGCGAGGACACCAGCACGCCGAGCTTGCGCTTGACGATGTCCAGGCCGGGCACCTGGGCCGAGAACTCGGCGAAGATCTGGTCGGCCAGCTCGGCGAACCGGGAGTCCCACTCGCTGATGCCGACCAGGTTCAGCCACAGCATGCCGTTGCGCACCGCGTCGAGCACCTGCGTGCCGGTCGCCGAGCCCCGGTGCACCGACGGCCAGTTGGACGGGTCGGTGCCGCCCTCGGCATGGATGGCCAGGCTCTTCGGCGCGGCCGTCTCGATCATCTTGGCCAGGTAGTCGTCGGAGAACAGGTCCAGCTCGGCCAGGCGGTGCCGCAGGGTGACGGTCTGCCGGCCCCACACCTCGCGCTGGTGCTGTTCGAGCGGCTCGATGATGGGTCGCATGGTGGTCCCCCTGAAGGCCTGGGTGGGTGCCGTCGGCTGCGCGGGGCAGGCCACCGGCCGGGGGACCGGGGTCGCCTCAGGAGCTCGCGTGGGCGGCGCGTCGAGCGGCACGCTACCCGGGCCGGGCCGCCGCCCGGGCGACGGGTCGGGGACCGTCGGGCCGCCGCCCGGGCGGCGGGTCGGGACCGGCGCGGGGGTGGGCCGGCGGCCGGGCCGGGCGGTGGGGCCGGGGTGGCTCAGCTGCTGGCGCCGCGTGCATCTATCAGTTCCCGGCCCGTGACCACGACGGTCGTCGGCGAGCCGGACGAGGCGACGCTGCGCGCCTGGAACGCGATCGTCGCCGACACCCCGGGCAGCGACATCACCCAGCCCGGCTGGTCGGCGGGGGCAGCTGCTGGTGCGCAGGGTCGGCCCGGTCGGGGAGGTCGGGTACGTCTCCTACGGGCCGCTGGTGGCCGCCGACGTTCCCCGCGAGCAGGTGGTTCCCCGGCTGGTGGAGGGTCTCGACCGGCACCGGCCGCGGGCGCTGTTCGTCCAGCCGGTCGACCACGACGACGTCAGCAGGGGCCTGCTCGGCGCGGGGTTCCGGGGCTCCTCGGCCGGGGTGGCGCCGGCCAGCACCATCCGGATCGACCTCTCGCCCGACGAGGACCGGCTGCGTGCCGGGCTGAGCAAGCGCAACCGGCGGTGGACCGGCAGGTGGGCCGACGCCGGCGTCACCGTGCGGCGGGGCGGGCGCGCGGACCTGGACCTGCTCACCTCGCTGATCGGCCGCTCGGCCGCGCACCAGGGGTTCGCCGAGCTGTCCCCGGAGTACGTGCGGAGGCTGTACGACCGGTTCGCCCCTTCCGGCCACGCGGAGACCTTCGTGGGCGAGGTGCACGGGCACCCGGTGGCCGCCGAGCTGTTCACCGCGTGCGGAGGCGTGCTGCGCTGCCGGCTGACCGGCCGCACCGCTACCCGCCGGCCGTGGAGCTGATCTCCTCGCGGGTGCTGCGCGCCGGGTACGACGCACTGGCCTCCGGGTCGGCCGGGCGGATGGTCGTCGACCTGGCGCGGAGCTGGATGCGCAGGGGCGGGCGACCGCGGTGGTCCCCGGTGACACCGCCGATGCTGGTCCCACCGGCCCGCACCGGCTGCTCTAGGCTCCGGTTTTACTGAGCGTTCAACAGCCGTGCTCCGGAGGAACCGTGGACCCCGCCCCGCCGATCGTCGGCCTGCGCCGCGAGCGCGAGGTGCTGACCGTCGCCCTGCACACCGGCCGGCACGTCGTGCTGGAGGGGCCGCCGGGCACCGGGAAGTCCACCCTGCTGCGCGCGATCGCCAGGGAGGCCGGCCGGCACGTGGTGTTCGTGGAGGGCAACGCCGAGCTCACCCCGGCGCGGCTGATCGGCGCGTTCGACCCGTCCCAGGTGCTGGCCGAGGGCTACCGGGCGGAGACCTTCCTGGACGGTCCGCTGCTCACCGCGATGCGCGGCGGGCCGGACGGCTCCCCGGGTGGCCTGCTCTACCTGGAGGAGCTCAACCGGGTCCCCGAGGAGACGCTGAACGTCCTGATCACCGTGCTCACCGAGGGCGAGATCACCGTGCCCCGGCTGGGCACCGTGCGGGCCGGTGACCGGTTCCGGCTGATCGCGGCGATGAACCCGTTCGACGCGGTGGGCACCGCCCGGGTCAGCCAGGCCATCGCCGACCGGATGTGCCGGGTGGTGCTCGGCTACCAGGACGAGCCGGCCGAGCGGGCGATCACCTCGGCCGTGACCGGCGGGCGGCCGGTGGTGGTCGCGCCCGCGGTGGCGCTGACCAGGGCCACCCGCGAGCACGTCGACGTGCGGATGGGCTCCTCGGTGCGGGGCGCGATCGACCTGGTGCACCTGATCACCGGGCTGTCCGGGCTGCGCGGCGAGCCGGAGCTGATGCGGGAGACGGCCCGGGACGCCGCGCACGCGGCGTTGTCCGGCCGGCTCCGGGTGGCCGACGGGGTGAACCGCACCCCGGAGTCGATCATCGACGAGCTCCTCGAGGCGCTGTGGCCGGCCGACGAACCCGAGCCGAGGACCGAGCCGGACCCCGAGCCGGACCCCGAGCCGGACCCCGGGTCGGACGGGGCCGCCGAGAACCGGACGCGGCCCCCCTCGGGCGGCCCGGGAAAAGCTGACGGCCTGCCCGACGGGGCAGGCACCCGAGAGCGCCCGCGGCGGCCCGGCCGTGACCCGTCCGCCCGCACGCACGGCCGTGCCGAGCTGGCCGCCCGGCACGGGTCGTTCGACCAGGTCTCCCCGGAGCCCGGGGAGCTGGACGAGCAGGGGTTCGAGGCGGCCCTGCGGGCCGACCCGGACGCGGCGGCCGCGCTGCTGGCCGACCTGGCCAACGCCACCGACGAGCACCTGCGGGCCAGCGCGCGGCGGCTGGCCGCCCGGGTGTTCCTGCGGCTGGGCCGGTCCGGCGCGGGCCGCGTGCGGGGCACCCGCCGGCTGGTCTCGCGGCGGGGCGGCGAGGGCGACCTCGACCTGGACCGCACCCTGGACGGGTGGTCGGGCCACTGGCCGGTGCCGACCGACGAGCTGGTGACCCGGACCTGGACCGCCCGCCGCCGCGCGGTGTCGCTGCTGGTGGACCGCAGCGGGTCGATGAGCGGCCTGGCGGTCGCGCTGGCCTCGGTGGCCGCCGCCGGCGTGGTGCTCACCGGGGCCGGCCGGCTGGAGTCCAGCGTGCTGGTGTTCGGCCGGGAGGTCCGGGTGCTGGGCGCGCAGGGGGTTGCCCGCCCGCCCGAGGACCTGGTGGCCGAGCTGGTCGGGCTGCGCGGGCACGGGCTGACCGACGTGGCGGCGGCGCTGCGCGAGGCCTCCCGCCAGCTGGCCGCCGCGCCGGCCGACGAGCGGGTGGTGGTGCTGCTCAGCGACTGCCTGCACACCGCCGGGGCCGACCCGGCCACCGCGCTGGCGGGCATCGACCGGCTGCACGTGCTGTGTCCCACCGACGAGGAGGCGGCGGCCGGTGTCGCGCGCGGGCTGGCCGCCGCGGGGCACGGCACCTTCCACGTGGTGCGCCGGATCGCCGACCTGGCGCCGGCTCTCAGCAGCGTGCTGACCATGGACTGACTCGATGCGGCGAAGAGCGTGACGCAGAGTAGCTAATTACACGGTTGTGGTTCAGGTCGGGCGGCTCGCTCGACCCCATTCGGACGACACCGGCGAATGATGTGTACACCGAGGTCGGGAAACCTCCCGGTAACCTGAGGATCACTGCCGGGCTCGCCCCGAATGTGGTTCCGCCCTCAACCGTTAGTGCTGGTCCGGAGCCTGTGAATCCGGTCTACCCGGCCTTACCGGAAACTGATCCGGGCAGGTCAGCGAGCCGATTACCGCGTTTCCTGTGAGTCAGCTTTTCGAGTGATAGGGGCCGGGTGTCCGGAGGTACCCGGGTGCCGTCCCGGCCGGACGCGCTCAGTAACGTGTGGTCTCCACCGCGACGACGAGTCGTGGGCCTAGTGAGCGGTTCCGGCCGCTCTGTCGATGGGGGAACATTCGTGGTTGTTGGTCGCACAGCCGAGGTCGGCAGTCGGAGCGCCGCGGCCGTCGACAGTGGTGCACCCATGGCGCTGGTGTTGGGCGGCGGAACGGTCGAGGTGATCCGGTCCCTGCAGCTGGCCGGCATCCCCACCGCCGTCGTGGCCCCGGCCAGCGACGCCGCCAAGTACTCCGCCTGGGCGCACACCGTGTTCCACTGGGACTGGACGCAGCCGCTGGAGGCCCACGACGAGGTGCTGGCCGACCGGCTGCTGGCCTGGGCGCTGGGCCAGCCGGAAGCGCCGGTCATCTTCTCCAGCTCGGACCAGGCGCTGATCTTCGTCTCCCGGCACCGCGAGCGGCTGGCGCGGGGCTTCCGCTTCGTCATCCCGGACGAGGAGCTGGTCGAGGCGATGGCGGACAAGGCGCTGTTCTCCGACCTCGCCGAGCGCCAGGCCCTGCCGGTGCCGGCGACCAAGGTCATCCCGCCGGGGCCGGTGGACCGGCTGCCCGACCTGTCCGACCTCGGCTACCCGCTGATCATCAAGCCGGAGCGCCGCGACCGCGCGTGGCGGGACATCAAGGACGACCACGACGTGAAGTGCAAGGCGCTGATCGTCGACTCCGAGGAGCGGCTGCGCGAGGTCTGGCCGAAGCTGGCCGCGCTGAACCGCACCATGGTCGCCCAGCAGTACGTGTGCGGCCCGGAGAGCGCCATCGAGAGCTACCACGTCTACGCCACCGAGGCGGGCGACATCGCCGCCGAGTTCAGCGGCAAGAAGATCCGCACCTACCCGGTCGACTGCGGGTTCACCACCGCGCTGCGCATCACCGACGAGCCGGACGTGCTGTTCGCCGGCCGCAAGCTCGTCGAGCAGCTCGACGTGCGCGGGGTGGCCAAGTTCGACTTCAAGCGGGCGCCGGACGGCCAGCTGTTCCTGTTCGAGATCAACGCCAGGACCAGCCTGTGGAACCACCCCGGGGCGAAGGCCGGGGTGAACATCCCGGCGGCGGTGTACGCCGACCTGACCGGCCGGCGGAGGCCGAAGCTGCGTGAGCACCCGCGCGCGATCACCTGGGTGCACCCCAAGGACGTGCTCTCCGCGCGGGAGAGCGGAGTCTCGCTGGGCAGCTGGCTGTGGTTCGCGCTGCGCAGCTCGGCCAAGGCGTTCTGGTACTGGCGCGACCCGATGCCGTTCTTCGGGATGGCCATGTCCCGGGTGCGCACCGGCGACTTCAGCTAGGTCGTGCCGCGCTACGGCCTGCTCGCCGACATCCACGGCAACCTGCCGGCACTGCGGGCGGCCGTCGAGCACCTCACCGACCACGGCGCCGAGCGCTGGCTGTGCGCCGGCGACGTGGTCGGCTACGGCCCCGAGCCCAACGAGTGCGTCGCCGAGCTGGCCGGGCTGGCCGCGCTGTCCGTCGCGGGCAACCACGAGCTGATCGCGCTGGGCGAGCTGTCCGGCGCGCGGTGCAGCCGGCGGGCCCGCGAGTCGCTGGACTGGACCAGGGGCGAGCTGACCGCGCGCTCGCGGGACCACCTGGCCGCGCTGCCCCGGACCCTCGCGGTGCCCGGGCTGGTCATGGCGCACGGCTCGCTGAGCGACCCCGAGGAGTACATCCGGGGGCCGGGGCAGGCGCGGGCGCAGCTGGAGCGGCTGGCCGAGGACCACCCGGACGCGCACGTGCTGGTGCTCGGGCACACCCATCGGGCGATGCTGCACCGGGCGGGCGCCGGGCCGGAGCCGGTCTCGTACGACGTCCGCACGCCGCTCGACCCGGGCGGCAGGTACCTGGTGAACCCGGGGTCGGTAGGCCAGTCGAGGGAGCGCGAGGCCCGGCCACGGGCCAGGTTCGCCCTGATCGACCTGCCCGCCGAGCCCGGTGCCGTGGCCTCGGTGCGGTTCTTCGCGCTGCCCTACGACGACCGCGCGGTGCGCGCGCGGCTGCGGGCCCGGCGGCTGCCGGCGGACAGCATGCACGTCCAACCTGGGACGATGGCCACCGCGAGGCGCCGGGCGCGCCGGCTGCCCGGCTATCTGGCTATCTGGCCAGGCGGATCCTCGGTCGTTGACCTGTCAATGTGATGAGCATCACATCAAGAGTGAACGGACCCACACCCTGACCCTTTCGGGGTAACACTGCGCTGTTCGTGCAGGTCAGAGATCCGTGCCCGCTGAGGCTCTACTCAATCCGAGGCCGTACGGTCCACCACGATTCGATAACGGTCACCCGACCGGGTCGGTGTCGAGAGGGGACCCACGTGAGGCCAGTCGTGGTGGTAGGTGCCTACACCCCGGGGCTCGCTGTGATCCGCGCGCTGGGCTCCCGGGGGGTGCCTGTCGTCGTCGCGCGCTACTGCGGGCGGGACATGGGCCACGTCTCCCGCTGGGCGTCCGAGGTCGTCGACTGCCCGCACCCGGAGAACGACCCGGTGGCCTTCGCCGGCCTGCTGCTCGACCTGGCCGCGCGCTACCCGGGCGCGATGCTGGTGCCCTCCTCCGACGTGGCGCTGACCGCCGTGGTCGGCTACGCCGACGTGCTCGCCCGCGCCGGCTACGTGGTCGCCGCGCCGTCCTCCCGTGCGGTGGCAACCTGCCTGAACAAGGCGGAGACCTACGTCTCGGCGGAGCGCGCCGGGGTGCCCGCGCCGGCCACCCTGCGGGTCGGCGGCATGCACGACCTGGAGCGCTTCGCCGCGCGCGCGGAGTTCCCCGCCGTGCTCAAGCCGGAGCTGAGCCACCGCTACCAGGCCGTGTTCGGCCGCAAGTGGACGCGGGTGGACGACCTGGACCACGCGGTCCGCGAGTACCAGCTGGCCGAGGAGGCCGGGCTCGAGGTCATCATCCAGGAGCTCATCCCCGGCGAGGAGCACTGCGGGGCGAACTACAACGCCTACCGCTGGGGCTCCGAGGCGCTGGTCGAGATGACCGCGGAGAAGGTGCGCAACTCGCCGGCCGAGGCGGGCTCGCCGTCGGTCGTGGTCAGCCGCGACCTGCCCGACGCCCGGGACACCGGCCGCCGGATGATGCAGGCCCTGGACTACCACGGGTTCGCCAACATCGAGCTCAAGCGCGACCCGAGGGACGGCCTCTACAAGATCATCGAGATCAACGCGCGGCACAACCTGTCGGCCCAGCTCGCGTACCACTGCGGGATCGACTTCCCGTGGCTGCAGTACCGGCACCTGATGTACGGCGAGCGCCCGACGTCGAACGGCTTCACCCAGGGCGTCTACTGGATCGACGGCACCCGGGACCTGCGCGCCGCGCCGAGCTACCTGCGCCGGGGCGGCTACTCGCTGCGCCGGTTCCTGCGCCCGTACCTGGCGCCGCACGTGTCCGCTGTGTGGGCGGCCGACGACATGCGCCCCGCCCGGGCCCGCGCCTGGGACACCCTGCGCTCGCTGGCCGGGCTGCTCGCCCGCTCGGCCCCGGCCGCCCGGCCGGTGATCGCCGAGGGCGTCTCCGGCGACGTGCCCATCCAGCGGGCCGCGGTCGACGAGCGCCGCTCCGGCAACCGGCGGCGCTGACGGATCACCGGGTCGGCGCCGGCGGGTGTCGGCCTCGGCGGTGGGATCCGGCGCGGGGTCCGGTAGACCCCGCGCCCGGCGCCCGGGTGACTAGAGCCGGTCGACCGTTGTCGAGCCGCGCAGCTTGTTGCGGGTGTCCAGCACCTTCTCTGCGTACCGGTCCAGCAGCGCCCAGTCGACCACGTCGTGGTCGGTGAGCACGACGACCAGGTCGGCGGCGGCCACCTCGGCCTCGGTGCACTCCACGATCTCCACCCCGCCCGGCACGTGGTCGGCCGGGATCAGCGGGTCGACCGCGCGCAGCGAGGCGCCCAGGTCGGCCAGCCGGTGCGCCACGGCGATCGCGGGCGACTCGCGGGCATCGCCGGAGTTCTTCTTGTAGGCCAGCCCGATCAGCAGGACCGTGCTGCCGTTGACGGCCTTGCGGTCGGAGTTCAGGTGCGAGGTCGCCCGGGTGACCACGTAGTCGGGCATGTGGTCGTTCACGTCGTTCGCGATCTCCACGAACCGGAAGTTCCGGCCCAGCGTGCGCCGCACCTGCCAGGACAGGTACGAGGGGTCGATCGGCAGGCAGTGCCCGCCGACGCCGGGGCCGGGGGTGAACTTCATGAAGCCGAACGGCTTGCTGGCTGCCGCGTCGATCACCGACCACACGTCGATGTCCAGCTCGTGGCAGTACATGGCGAGCTCGTTGACCAGCGCGATGTTCACATGCCGGAAGGTGTTCTCCAGCAGCTTGGCCAGCTCGGCCTCCCGCGTGCCGCTGACCGGGACGACCTCGTCGACCAGGTCGCCGAAGAAGTCGGACACCGCCTTCAGCGAGGCCTCGTCGATCCCGGAGACGATCTTCGGGGTGTTCCGGAGGCCGTACACCGGGTCACCGGGGTTGATCCGCTCCGGGGAGAAGCCGACCTGGAAGTCCGCACCCGCGCGCAGCGAGCTACCGGCCTCCAGCCGGGGCACGACGATCTCCTCGGTGGTGCCCGGGTAGGTCGTCGACTCCAGGATGACGCAGCAGCCCGGCCGCACGTGCGGGGCCAGCGCGTCGGAGGCCTTCTCGATGTAGGACAGGTCGGGGGCACCGTCGCGCAGCGGGGTGGGCACCGAGATGACCGCCACGTCGAAGCCGGCCAGGTCGGCCGGGTCGTAGGTGGCGGTGAACCGGCCGGTGGCCAGCGCGGCGGCCAGGTCGGCGTCGGTGATGTCGTCGATGTAGGTCTGGCCGCTGCGCAGCCGCTCCACCTTGTCCTTCGCGACATCGAAGCCGACCACGTCGTACCCGGCGTCGACGGCGCACATCGAGACCGGCAGCCCGACGTAGCCCTGGCCGAGGATGACCACTCGGCGTGCGTCCTGCGTCATGTTGAGAACAACCCCTCTGGTTTCGAGCTCGTCGGTCAGCAGAAGTGCCGGTACAGCAGCGCCCCGGCCTGGGTGCTGATCTCGTCGGGCACGGTCGGCTGGGTGAGCAACCTGGTGAGCTCGCCGAGCATGGTGCCGACCTCGGTCTTCGGCGTCGGGTCGGGGCCGCCGCGCAGGGTGACCACCCTGCGCTCCTCGCTGGCCCACTTGCGCTTGTAGGACACCAGCCCGGGCTGGTCCAGGTCGGAGATGCCCCAGTCCACGCTGCCCAGGCCGCGGGATAGCGCCAGCTGGCAGGCGGCCCAGTAGAGCGCGTCGTTCGGCCGCTTGGGCAGGAACTCGGCGAGCGAGGCGCCGAACTTGTAGTACAGCCGGTTGCCCCAGACCAGGTACATGGCGCCGGCCACCACCTGGCCGTCGAGCTCGGCGAGCAGCGTGACCACCGCGTCGTCGCCGGTGAACTGCTGCCAGATCCGCTCGAAGAACTCCACCGGCTGGGCGAGCAGGTGGTACTTGTACTTGCGCAGCCAGACGTGCAGCCGGTGGAACTCGTGCACCGCGTCCAGCCCGGTGCTGCTGCGCACCCGCACGCCGTTGCGGTCGGCCGCCTTGAGGTTGCGCCGCGACGTGGAGCTGATCCGGGCGTGCAGCTCCTCCTCGGTGCAGCCCAGCGGGGTGCCGTGCCAGGCCGCCTCGCCCACCCCGCGCAGCCGGGGGTCGGCCGCCGCCGGGTTGTCCGAGAGGCAGCGCATGGTCAGCGGGGTGTCGGTGGCCAGCGCGTCGTCGGCCAGCCCGGCCCAGCTGCCCGGGTCGGTGCCCAGCGGATCGGCCCGGTCGCAGAACGGCAGCGCGGAGATCCGCCGGCCCCGGATGTCGTCGACGGTGATCCAGGAGAACCCGCCGACGGGCTCACCGGCGTCGCTGACGGCGAGCCTTGCCTCCGGGGTGAAGTCGTAGCTGTCGCAGACGGCCCGGATCCACGGTGGGGAGGTGAACAGGCTGCCGGCCGGGCCACTGGCCAGGTCGTGCCACCTCGGGTCCGTGCGGGGGTCGACGGAAGAAATCGCGTTGACGGTGCTCACCTCGGCTGACTGCGCGGAACCTCTGCGCGGCGGCCGGCCTGTGCCGCATCGCGGGACGGCCTGGACCACCGGGGGGACGATCTCAGCCTCACGATACCCGGCGCCGTTCGGCGGCCACCGGGAGCGTCCGGGCGCCGGTCGCGGGTGTGAACCATGCGCACTCCGGCGACGCCAGAGGTGTCCGAGGTGACCGGTGGGGCCGGGGGATCGATGCGGAGTCGTCGGCGACGCAGCCGGTGCCTCAGGCGGTGCCCCAGCGGCCTAGCGCAACCACTCCACGGCCTCCGGGGTGGGCCGCTGCGCCGGGACCAGCGCCCGGGCCGGTGCCGGCGCGAAGTCGGACAGGATCGCGCTCAGCGAGCCCAGCATCTCCTCGGCGCGGCCGTCCGGGACGGGCCGCCACGGGTCCAGGCGCAGCAGCCGCACCGAGGAGACGGTGGTCGTCCGGCGGATCCGCGGGGGGTTCTGCTCAGCCATCGTGGGCCACCTCGTAGCTCGGGGACAGTGGGGGAGCGGCGGCGCGGTGGCCGCCTTCACCCGGTCTGTCGTTCGGGGACCCCAATGCGTTTCACCCCGCAAGAATGACACTTCGGCGCAACCGCCGACGCCGAGCGGTCCCTCCCGGACGACGAAGGGCCTCAGGACCGGCGCAGCCGCCCGGTGCGCAGCGCGCGCTTCGCCCACTCCACGGCGTTCCGGCCCATCGACGTGCGCCGGGAGAGGTCGTAGCCGGCCCGCAGCAGCGGCCCGGGCAGCAGCTCCACGGCCGCCGGGTAGTGGTGCAGCTCGCCGCCGAACCCGGCCTTGAACCGGTCGACACCGCGCACCTCGTCGCGGCCACCTCCGGCGGCCAGCGCGTGCGCCGTCTCCGAGCTGATCCCGCCGAAGTCGTACCAGCGCAGCCCGGCCTCGCGGGCGTACCCGATGGCGTGCCAGTGCACGGCCGCCGGCACGTTGCACCGGTTCGCCCGCTCCCGGTCCATCCCGGCGAAGCGCAGCGTCAGGGTGCCCGCGCAGCGGGTGAACAGCGAGGCCGCGACGGGCTCGCCGTCCTGCTCGCCCACGAAGAACACGGCCTGGCCCACCTCGGGGTCGGCCAGCTCGGCCAGCATCGTGCGCAGGTACGGCTCCGAGGCGCCCGAGAAGCCCTGGTGCTCGCCGGAGCGGCCGATCAGGTCGGCGAGCAGCGGCAGGTCGGCGTCGGTGCCCTGGCGCACGGTGACCCCGCGCGCCGCCCACCGGTTGGTCCAGGTGCGCAGCCGCTTGCTCAGCCCGGAGCGCAGCTCGGCGACGTCCTTGCGCAGGTCAAGCCGCAGGGAGGCACCCGGGGCCGCACCGGCGTCCGAGGGGCGGAAGCCACGCTCGAGCAGCCCCTGGGTGACGCTGTCGCCCCCGGTCGGCGGCTGCACGAACAGCGCCCGCAGGTGGCCGCGGGCCAGGGTGTCCAGCGCGCCGCACAGCGCGTCGGACACGGCCGCGTGCAGCGCCGGCAGCGTGCCCAGGCGGGAGGCCAGCACCGGCCCGTACGGGAGGTACCCGACCCGACCGAGCAGCGGCAGCCGCCGCTCCAGCAGCTGCGCGCCCCCCAGCAGCTCCGTCCCGGCGTGCACCAGCACGTACCGGGCGGTGAACCCGGCGCCCGCCCGCAGCGTCGCCCAGCCGGGCAGCTGGGCCACGTCACCGCCCTCGGCGCGGGCCACCAGGAGGCTCCAGGCGGCGACGTCGGCCGGCTGCGGCCGGTCGGTCACCGTCACCGAGAGCGCGCGGCCGGCGGTCTCCCGACCGCACTCTCCGGCGGTCGGGCGGGACACGGGGAACGACGCGTTCGGCGTGCGGATCGTCGAGGTGAACACACCACGAGGTTAGGCACCCCGAATGTGCGCGAGCTGTGCACCCCCTGTCGACGGGGACTGAGAGCCGCTCAGGCGTCCAGCCGGAAGGGCGGCGGATGGTCCGTCCGGACCACCGACGTGGTCAGGGTGCCGAGCAGGTCGTCGACCGTCAACTCGGCCGGGTCCTCGATCGGCCGGGCGAGACCGCGCCGCTCCAGCTCGGCCGCCAGGTCCTTCTGGTGGTCGTCCCCGGCCTCGCCGTGACGCTCCTGGCGCAGCGCCATCAGCGGCACCCGCCCGCCCTCCAGCACGGCCAGCGCCGAGCCGGTCCCGGCGTGTGCCACGACGATGTCGGCCTCGCGCAGCGCGGCGTCCAGCTCGGCGGCGGGCAGGAACGGGCGGGCCTCGATGTCCAGCCCGTCCACCGGCGTGCACCCGGTCTGCCAGAGCACCTCGACCGGCCGCTCGACCGCCTTGCTCAGCGCGCCGTCCTCACCGAGCAGCGTCGCCAGCGGCTCGATCAGCCTGCGGAACGGGAACTCGGCCGCCGTGCCCACCGTGACCACCACCCGCACCGCGTCGCCGAGCTCACGGGGCCGCTCGGCCGGCAGGTACACGTCGAAGCTGCTGCCGCCGTAGTGCCAGCCCTGGTCGGCCCAGTGCGGGTACTGGCAGTAGGTGTGCACCCGGGGGACCTTGCGCAGCAGCTTGCCGGACGCGGACGGGGCGGACACCCGGGCGGCGCTCTCGATGTAGTGGCACTCGACGCCGCGGGCGGCCAGGTAGGGCAGGTAGGAGAGCGCGATCCCGGACCCGGTGGACACCGCGCGGGTGATCTTCCGCTCGCGCAGCAGCTTGTGCGCGTGCGGGACGGCCCTGAGCACGCCCGGCACCGAGTGGAAGCCGATGTAGGGCACGAACTCCACGTCGCGGTCGGCCAGCAGCGAGGTGCTCTGCGCGTTGGCGTGGGTCACCCACACCGCGTCCTGGTCGGCCGGGATGCGCCGGGACAGCTGGTCGAGCTGCGCGAGGTGCCCGCCGGTGGTCGCGACGAAGAGCGTGGTCATCGAACGCTGTGGTCCTTCAGCATGGAGGGAACGGTACGCAGCAGGATCGAGAGGTCGCCGGCCAGGTTGCGGGTCCGCACGTAGGTCAGGTCGAGGTGCAGCATCTCCAGCGTGCTCACCGCGGAGCGGCCGCTGACCTGCCACAGGCCGGTGATGCCCGGGCGCACGGAGAACCGGGGCTGGAACTCCGAGGGGAACATCCGCGCCTCCCACTCCAGGCAGGGGCGGGGGCCGACCAGCGACATGTCGCCGAACAGCACGTTGAGCAGCTGCGGCAGCTCGTCCAGGCTGGTCTTGCGCAGGAACGCACCGATCGGGGTGACGCGGGGGTCGCTGTCCAGCTTGTAGGAGCCGTCCACCGAGGTGTCCTCGCCGCGCAGCTCGGCGGCGATCAGCTCGCGCAGCATCTCGTCACCGACCCCGGTGCGCATGGTGCGGAACTTGTACATGGTGAACGCCCTGCCGCCGTAGCCCACCCGCTGCTGCTGGAACAGCGCGGGGCCGACGCTGGTCCACCGGATCATCATTCCGATGACGATCAGCGGGATGGCCAGTACCAGCAGTGCGAGCCCGGACACCGTGACGTCCACCGCACGCCGCGCGACCGACTCCCACGTAGCCACTTCGGGCGGCGCGGAGTCAAGTCCGACGTCGGGCATCTATCCCTCCAACGGTGATCGTCAGCAACGTGAAGATCAGATCTCCGATCGCTCGGAGCTGAGGCCGTGGGTCAACACGTATATGAACGAGCCAGACCCGTCGAAGGATGTCCGAAATTGCGGCTCGGGCGTGGAACACACCCGGATGGAGGATAGGGCGGTATACGTTGCGTGACAGAAGAGTGAACCGTCCGTGGCATCGGCGTCTTCCTGCCGGTGCCCGCTCGGCCGCCGCCCACCTCAGGCCCGTTCCGCGGTCAGCCGCATACCCACGTACCGCACCATGAGCAGGAACACCGCCAGGGACACCGCGCCACAGCCGAGGAGCAGGAACAGCTCCTCCAGCCGGCCCGGGTCGAGGTGGCCCACCAGCCACCGTCCGGCGATCACGATCGGGATCATCGCCACGGTGGGTAGCACCACCGCGAGCACGTGGGTGCGGGTGGTGAACGCCTCCGGCCGCATCGCCAGCCGCAGCCGGGCCAGCACGGTGATGGCCGACGCGGACTCACCGGCCAGCACGGCGATCAGCAGCCCGGCCAGCCGTGCCCCGCCGGCCGGCAGCAGCAGCGTGCTCACCGCGACCGACACGCCGACGAACAGCCCGACGAAGCTCGCGATGCGCGGCCCCCGGTCGTCCAGCCGGGAGAACAGCGCCTGCCGGCCGAAGTCATGGATGCCGCCGGACATCTGGGCGAACGCCGCGACCGCCAGGCACACGGTCAGCTCGCCGATCAGGGCGGCCTCCCGCATCTCCCCGTTCGCCAGCAGGTCGGCGGTCGGGCCGGAGAACGCGGCGAGCAGGAACAACGACGGCAGGCCGGCCACGACGGCGAAGAACAGCCCCTGGCGCCACGCCTTGCCGAACCGCTGGTTGTCGCCGGAGCCGGCCGCCTCGGCCAGCCGGGGCAGCGCGGCCATCGACACCGCGCGGGTGCCCAGGAAGGACAGCGCGTAGTAGACCTGGTAGCTCAGCTGCACGACCAGCACGCCGCCCGGCACGGTGCCGGAGATGGCGGTGAGGATGTAGTTGGTGGCCGACGGGCAGGCCGCCACCGGGATCGAGCGCAGCACCCGGCGGACCGCGTCGCGCGACTCCGGGTCGGTCTTCCAGCCGCGCCTCGGCAGCGTCAACATGCCGCACTTGTAGACGCCGTACTGCTGCAGCCCGGCGTGCAGCACGACCGACAGCGTGGTGCCGATGCCCAGCCAGATCATCATCGCGGTGGGGGCCTGGTCGACCTCCAGGCCGGTGCCGTAGGCCCACGACACCGCGAGCACGGTGATGATGGTGCCGACGTTCTCGATCGCCGGCGCGGCGGCGGCCAGCGCGAACCTGCCGTGCGACTGCTGTGCGGCCACCCCCAGCGCGGCGATCCCGTACAGCACCACCTGGGGCGCGACGAACAGGATCAGGATGACCGTGAGCACCCAGGCGCGGTGCCGCTGCGGATCGGGCACCCCGGCGGTGAACGTCCAGGCCACCAGGGGGGAGAGCACCATCAGCAGGCCGGCGCCACCCGCGGCGACGCCGACGATCCGGCCCCCGATCCGGCCCAGCACCTCGCGGGCCCGTTCCGGCCCGCTCTGGTCCAGCGCCCGCACGATGGTCGGGATCAGCACCATGGCCAGGATCGGCCCCGCGATGGTGGAGTGGATCGTGTTGGGCAGGACGTAGCCGGCCTGGAAGATGTTGGCGAAGTAGGTCGGCCCCATCAGTGCGCCGATCACCAGCACTCTGAGCAGCCCGGCGACCCGGCTGAGCAGCGTCCACACGACGACGGTCAGCGAGTTGCGGGCGGTGGCCTCGCGGCCGGCCTGGCGGGCCTCGGCGGCGGCAGTCGGTTCAGACATCCTCAGCCGTCCCGCCGGAGCGTCGTGGGGACCGGCAACGGCCGGGCACGAAGTGTCACGGTGTGCTGCCCCTCACCTCGTTGCGAGCAACCGACGTGCTCGATCCGCTAGGCCGAACGGCGGATAGATTACTAGTACTTCCGAACGACCTCGGCAGGCCCGTCCGGCTGCTTCGCGCGCTTGGTCAGCTGCACCACCGCGCGCACCCGATGCCGCAGCCAGGGCAGGCGCCCGCCGACCCGCGAGGCGAACCGGTATGCCAGCGTGAGCTTGAACCGGAACACGACCATCGAGTCGCTGCGCTTGACGAAGATCCGGTCGACCGCGAACCGGCCGTGCTCCCTGGCCACCGCGAACCCGACGGCGTAGCCCGCCTCGGCCAGCGACCGCCGCGAGCCGGCGTCGTGGCCGCCGAACGGGTAGGCGAACGAGCGTGGGGTGTATCCCATCATCTCGGTGACCTCGGTGCGGGCGCGGGTCGCGTGCAGCTCCAGGGTCGCGGCGTCCATCTCGACCATCCGGGTGTGGTCGTAGCTGTGCACGCCCACCTCCATCCCGGTGCCGGCCAGGGTGGCGATCTCCGCCTTCGCGGACAGCCGCTCACCGGCGTACACCGGGTTCCAGGTGACCGGGCCGCCGAGCACCCCCGGCGGCACGAACAGCACCGACGGGATACCCGCCTCGGCCAGGATCGGCGCGGCGGTGCTCAACACCGACTCGTGCCCGTCGTCGATCGTCACCAGGTACGACTTGCGGGGCACCGGAGCCCCGTCCAGCGCGGCCAGGAACTCGTCCAGCGTGAGCGCCCGCCAGCCGCCCCTGCGCAGCGTCTCCAACTGCGCGCGGAACGTCTCGACCGGCAGGAACAGGTTCTCCGGGTCGCCGGCCGGCGGCACCTCGCCGAAGTTGTGGTACATCAGCACCCTCGGCATCAGCCAGGGCATCCGGGGGGCGTCGACCGTGCTGGTGTCGTTCATGCCCATCTCAGTTCCGGGACCAGCGGCGACTGAGCGTCACGGCTGTCATCAGGGCGATGACCAGCCCGCAGACCATGCCGGTGAGCGCGGCGACCCCGCCGTTCGGGGACACCGGGTCCTCGACGGAGTACGCGGGCACCAGGATGCTGGACTGGTTCTGGGTCAGGTTCATCGCGTCGAGCTGGCCCTGCAGGGCGGCGGTCCTCGCCGCCAGCGCCGCCGTGTCGGCCGCGCTGTTCCCGGCCGTGGCCGTCGCGCCGGGCTGCGCCGGGAACGTCGGGGACGAGCCTGCCTGCTGCTTCTTCACCGCGGCCAGCTGGTCCTGCAGGTAGCCCTTGGGGCCGCTGTTGTTGGCCACCGTGAGGTACTGCTTGGCGATCGCGTTCGCCAGGGTGACCCCGGAGTCGCGGTTGGAGTCGCGCACCTCGAGCTGGATGATGTCGCTGCCGTTCAGGATGGTGGCGCTGACCTTCTTGGTCAGCGAGTCCACGTCGATCCCGTTCGTGTCCGCGACCGGCTGCAGGACGTTCCGGCTGGTCATCAGCACCAGCTGGGTGGTCAGGTTGCGGTCGGTCTTGAGGAAGTCGCTGGTGTTCTCACCGGCGATGTTGTATTGCACCGTGGTGCGCGCGGCGTAGGACGTGGGCACCATCAGCGAGACGATGTACCCGAACAGCAGGCCGAGCACGGCCAGCAGCGCGAACAGGCCGACCAGCTTCCCGCGCTGGGCGCCGGTGAGCGGCCTGCGCGGCGGGGGTGGCGGCGCGAGCCGGGGCGGGGCGCCCATCGGCGGCGCGGGCATCCGGGCGCCCGGAGGCGGTCCCGGCAGCGGCTGCCGGCCGCGTGGCGGGCCGGCCGGCCGGGGCGGTGCGGGTGTGCCCGGCGCGGCGCCGGCGGCGGCCGAGCCGCTCGGAGCCGGACCGCCGGGAGTGCCCCCGGGGCCCCGGGAGCCGGTGGCCCGGGCCGAGGAGCCGGGGCTCGCCGAGCCCGGGCTCGCGGTGCCGGGGCTCGCGGTGCCGGGAGGCGTGGTGCCGGGAGGCGTGGTGCCGGGGCTCGCCGCGCCGGGAGCCGTGGCGCCGGCCGCGCCGGGGCCGGCGGGTGGCGCCGACCCGCCGGAGGGCGACGCGGGCGAGCCGCCCGAGACGCCGTTCGCGGGGCCGCCGGTGGTCGTGCCGGAGCCGGGGCCACCCGCGTCGGACGCCGATCCGGGCGATGACCCGCCCCGGGCCGCGCCGTTGCCGGAGTCGCCGGACGACGGGGCCGCCGGCCGGTCGGAGACCTCCCCGCCCGAGCCCGGCTCGCCGGAACCCGAGGCGGCGGCGGAACCGGATGCGCCGGATCCGTAGGACGTGCCGGACGTGCCGGAGACGGACGTGCCGGAGCCGTACGAGGAACCGGACGCGCCGGAGCCGGAACCCGAGCTTCCGGACGCGTCGGAGCCCGAGCCGTGGGACGACCCGCGCGAACCAGGGCGACCGCCGGGGGTGGACGAGCCGTTGCTGCCGTTGCGTCCCGTCGGGCGCCCGCCCTCGGAGCCCGCGCCGCCGGACTCGGAGCGGGAGCCGCCCGGGTCGGCGGCCGAGGCGGCCGACCGGGAGCCGGAGCCCGCCGAGCCGGAGCCCGCCGAGCCGGAGCCGGCCGAGCCGCCGGGGTCGCGGTGCGAACCGCCGGACTCGGCGCGGGCGCGCTCCTCGGCCTCCCGTGCGCGGGCGGCCGCGTGCGCGTCCGACTTCCGGAGCGGGCGGTTCGTCTCGGACCTGTCCGTCTCGCGGTCGGTGCCTGCCGTGTCGCCGGTGTTCCTGGCGGCGTCTGAGGCGCGTGTCATCTGGGTATCAGCTCCGCGTCCAACGTCGGGACAGTCCAATCGCCACCAGCCCGGCGACCACGATGCCGCACAGCGCCCCGGTGGCCGCCGCGAGCACCGGCCGCGGATAGGCCGGCGTTGCCACCGAGTATGCCGGTACCACGATGGCGGCGCGGTTTCCCGAGATGGCTTCGGTATCCAGCTGCCCCTGAAGGGTTGCGATCCGGGTCTGCAGCGCGACCTGGCCGCTGGCCGGCGTGCTGGTGACCTGCCGCTTGGCGTCATCCAGCTGGCCCTGGATGTACGAGGCCGGACTGTTCTTCTTGACCACGGTGAGGTACTGCTTGGCGATCGCGTCGGCCAGCCGCACGCCGGACTCCCGGTTGGAGTCCAGCACGTCGACCTGGATGATCTCGCTGTTCACCGAGTTCGCGTTGAGCAGCGTGGCGGTGACCCTGCCGGACAGGTCGTCGGCGGACACGCCGTTCTGGTCGGCCACGGGGCCGATCACCGCGCGGCTGGCCAGCAGCACGGTCTGGGTGTCCAGGTTCCGGTCGGTGCGCAGGAAGTCGCTGGCGTTCTCGACCGACACGTTGTACTCGATGTTCGTCCGTGCCGCGTACTGGGTGGTCAGCAGCAGCGTGACGGCCAGGCCGGCCGCCGCCCCGAGCACCACGATCACGCCGGCGATCAGGCCCAACCGCGACCCCTGCGCGGGGGTCAGCCGACGCCGGGGCGGCGGCTGCACCATGCGCGGGCCCGGCGGCCGGAACGGCCCACCACCCGGTCCGCCTGGCGGCGGACCGGGCAGGGGCTGCCGGCCACTGGGGGCGGAGGCGGTGGAGCCCGAACCCGAGCCCCCCGCACTCCGTGTCGCGTCGGACGGACGCGTCATTCCGTGACACTCCTGAGCACGTCACACACCCGGGAGACCTGGGCCTCCGACAGGTTCGGGGACATGGGCAGCGAGAGGATCCGGTCGGCGGCCGCCTCGACCACCGGCAGGCTCTCGGTGTACTCGGTGTACGCCGAGTCCAGGTGGCACGGGGTCTTGTAGTGCAGACCCCAGCCGACGCCGGCCTCGGTCAGCGCGGCACAGACCTTGTCGCGGTTCTCCACCTGCACCACGCCGAGGTGGTAGACGGCCTCGGCCTTGGGGTGCCGGGCCACCGGGCGCACCGACGCGGGCAGCTCGGCGACGTACTGCTCCCAGGCCCGCACCCGGCCGGCGTTGGCCTGGTCGAGGCCGCGCAGCTTGTGCGACAGCGCCGCGCCCTGCACCGAGTCCAGCCGGCTGTTGCGGCCGACCAGGTCGTGGTGGAACCGGCTGTCGGCCGACCGGCCGTGGTCGGCCATCCGGCGGATCCGGTCGGCCAGCGCGGTGTCCTGGGTGACCACCGCGCCGCCATCGCCCAGCGCACCCAGGTTCTTGCCCGGGTAGAAGCTGAACCCGGCGGCCACGCCGACGCTGCCGGCGCGTTGGCCGGCGAACCGGGCGCCGTGCGCCTGCGCGGCGTCCTCCACGAAGGCCAGGCCGTGCTTGGTGGTGACCTCGAGCAGCCGGTCGGTGTCGACCATCTGGCCGTACAGGTGCACGCCGATGATCGCGGCGGTGTTCTTGTTGACCGCCGCCTCGGCGGCGTCCGGGTCGAGCAGCAGCGTGTCCGGGAGCACGTCCACGAACCGAGGCCGGGCGCCCACGTAGAGCACCGCCTCCGCGGTCGCGATGAACGTGTTGGCCGGCACGATGACCTCGTCGCCGGGGCCGACGCCGAGGCCGGCGAGGATCAGCTCGAGCGCATCGGTGCCGTTGCCCACACCGATGCAGGCCCGGGCCTGGCAGTAGTCGGCGAACTCCGACTCGAAGGCGGCGACCTCGGGGCCGTTGATGTACTTGCCGTGCTGCAGCACCGCCTCGTACGAGCGCACGAAGTCGTCGCGCAGCGCGCCGTTGACCGCGCCGAGGTCGAGGAAGGGAACCGGCTCACTCATCAGGCCGACCCTCCCCGCGCTCCGCTCAGCCGGCCGGTGCCGTTGCCGGAGGAGGCCAGGTCCTTGATGGCGACGCTGGCCGGACCGCCGGAGGCGCTGGCGGCGTCGGTGGCGGCGAGCACCTTGACGACGTCCAGCCCGCGCTGACCCGGGGTCTGCGGCTCGTTGCCGGTGCGCACGCACTCCACGAAGTGACTGTCCTGGACCATCAGGGGCTCCTGGAACGGCACGAACGGCGAGACGATGTCGCCGGTCCGGTAGCTCACCGGGAAGCCGTGCGACGCGCCCTCGTCCATCCGCTTCGGGTCGACGCCGACGTCGTAGATCCGGATCCGCTCGTTGTCGGACATGTCGTTGTAGACGGCCATCTTCTTCTCGCCGACCACGGTGACCCGCCGCGTCTTCTCCGGGTGCAGCCAGGACAGGTGCACGAACGCCGGCGCGCCGGAGCGCTCGAACTCCAGCTTCACGTACGCCACGTCGGCGTGCTCGGTGCCGATGTTGTGCTGCGCCCACACCTGCACGGCGCTGGGCACCTCGTCCAGCAGGTAGGACACGATCGAGATGTCGTGCGGGGCCAGGTCCCAGATGACGTTGCAGTCGCTCTGGTAGCGGCCCAGGCTCAGCCGGGCGGCGTCGATGTACAGGATGCGGCCGAGCTCGCCGGAGCTGATGATCTTCTTGAGCTTCCAGACCGCCGGGTTGTACTCGAAGGTGTGCCCGACCATGAGCCGCACGTCGTTCTTGCGTGCGGCCTCGACCAGCTGCTCGGCCTCGGCGATCGAGTTGGCCAGCGGCTTCTCCACCAGCGTGTGCAGGCCCGCGTTGAGCGCGAGGAGCCCGACCGAGGTGTGCGCACCGGGCGGCGTGGCCACCACGACGGCGTCCTGCGAGTCGAGCTCGTCGGCCAGGTCGGTGGCGATGCGCACGGACGGGAAGCTGGACATCGCCTCGCGCAACCGCTGCTCGTCGTTGTCGATGACGGTGACCTCGACGTCGGGCAGGCTGTTCAGCACGCGGACGTGCTTGGAACCCCAGTACCCGTAACCGACCACACCGACGCGCGTGGGTGTGCGACCCATTAAATGACCTCCGTTGCTTCAGCCCCTGTTCGGGCGCTGGTCTGACCCCGGACCGAGTGTCCGCAACACACCGACAACCCCTGAACCGTCGACCGACCCATGATGGTTGTAACGCATTCCATCCTCAGCGGGTTCAGATGCAGCGTCAAAGTCATAGGTGGTGGGATCCGGAGGCGTCGGGGGGATGGGGGATGGACGGGCACGCCGGCACGCTTCGGCCACGGACGACCGCCGGGACGACCCGGCACGTCCGCCGGCCGCCGACCTCGCTGCGTCACTGTCATCAATCCGTAGTCCCAGACGTCCCCTCGGGCGGACCCCACCGGCCACATCGGCGTCGGCATTCGGTGGGTTCGGCCGGTGGTACCTGCTGGTCGCGGTGGGATGGCCGGCCCGGGAGCCGGCCACGACTGCGTGCCCTTCAGCTGCGTTTCGTTCACCGGGAACGGTACCCGTGGCCCCGGACGGTCCGACGCGCCCCCCGGGCCGGGGTCTCAGTACCGGCTCAGCGCGATCGTCTCCCCAGAGGTCCGCAAGGTCCGCGCGCCCCCGCGTGGCGCGCCGGAGGGCGGCCCGGCGAGGAGTTGTGGATCACCTGCGTGTGTTGGGTCACGTGGACCGGCCGGAGATCGACACCGGAGGCCGGCGGAGCGCCCGGGCGGCACCGTCCCCGACCCCGGCAGGACCGCGGTGCGGGTCCGGGCGGTCCGGGCGGGTGGCCGGCGGCCGGGGCACGGGCGGCGGCCCCTCGCGCGCCGGGGCCTCGGCCAGCAGGCCGACCTGGCCTTTCCCGGCCGCCCGGCCCGGGCCCGGTGGGCGGTGGCGCCCGCGCGGGCCGGCGGCGGGGAGGAGCCGGGCGGGCGCCGGTGACGGCCCCCGAGGTGATCACGGATTCCCTCGAGGGCGCCCGCCGTGCCGTCGGGCCGGCCGGGCGGGGGCCGGGAACGGTGGCTCGGCCGAACGGCAGCTAGGATCGCCGCGTCCGAACCGCCGGCACTGCAGGAGGTAGTAGTGACCGCCGTCGCCCCTCAACCGATCTCGTCGCGCCCCCACCCGGCGCGCCGGTCGGCCAAGGGAACGTCCCTGCTGCGCTTCTTGCACACCACGGATCCCAAGGACATCGGGATCCTGTACCTGGTGACGTCGTTCGCCTTCTTCATGGCGGGCGGGGCGATGGCGTTGCTGATGCGGGCCGAGCTGGCCCGCCCAGGAGCTCAGTTCCTGTCCAACGAGCAGTACAACCAGCTGTTCACCATGCACGGCACGATCATGCTGCTGCTGTACGCGACGCCGATCCTGTTCGGCTTCGCGAACTACATCATGCCGCTGCAGCTCGGCGCGCCGGACGTGGCGTTCCCCCGGCTGAACGCCTTCTCCTACTGGCTGTTCCTGTTCGGCGGGCTCACCGTGATGTCCGGCTTCCTGACCCCGGGCGGCGCCGCCGACTTCGGCTGGTTCGCCTACACGCCGCTGTCGAACGCCTCGCACTCGCCGGGCGTCGGCGCGGATCTGTGGATCATGGGCCTGGTGGTGGCCGGGCTGGGCACCATCCTCGGTGGCGTCAACATGCTGACCACGGTGATCTGCCTGCGCGCCCCGGGTATGACGATGTTCCGGATGCCGATCTTCACCTGGAACATCTTCATCACCACGATCCTGATCCTGATCGCGTTCCCGGTGCTGACCGCCGCGCTGCTCGGCCTGGAGGCCGACCGGCACCTCGGCGCGCACGTGTTCGACCCGGCCAACGGCGGGGTGATCCTCTGGCAGCACCTGTTCTGGTTCTTCGGCCACCCCGAGGTCTACATCGTCGCGCTGCCGTTCTTCGGGATCGTCACCGAGGTCTTCCCGGTGTTCAGCCGCAAACCGGTGTTCGGCTACAAGGCGCTGGTCTACGC
>DASXJJ010000248.1:0-5103 GCA_036497465.1 Pseudonocardia sp.
CACCCGATTCCACCCGCACCTGATGGCGGCCGCCGCCGGGGCCAGCGGGGTGGCCATCCCGGTCAGCCCGGACTACTACCTGACCAAGCACCAGTCACTGATCGCGCAGGGCTCGCGCTGGGGCGTCGCCAAGGAGCTGACAGTCCCCGACCTGCCCACCGCCGGCGGCTTCCCCGCCGAGGTGGTGCGGCGCCAGCACACCGCGAAGGTCGAGCTCGCGGACGCGGTGTACGGACCGGTGAGCCGCGGCTCCGGGGCCGCAGCTCGACGGGGACCCGCGCCCGCCGACGACGCGGCCACCACCCGGAACCGCGTGTGGGACCGTCGCCGGCGGAGCGGTTAGCGCTCCCGGTCGCGGAGCCATTCGCCCTGTTCAGCACGTTTGACTGAGCGCTGACGACCGGGGCGTGCGAGCATGCGGCCGCGGGCTCGCCGATGGTCGAGGAGGACGCGTCGTGAAGCTACCGCCGTTCGCCTACCAGCGTGCGGAGTCGCTGGCGGAGGCGACCTCGCTGCTGGCCGAGCACGGCGCGGATGCCCGGGTGCTCGGCGGCGGCCAGAGCCTGCTGCCACTGATGGCGCTGCGGATGTCGCGGCCGGAGCTGCTGGTGGACATCACCCGGGCGGCCGACCTGACGGGCTACGCGGTCACCGGCGAACGCGTGGTCGTCTCCGCGGCGGTGACCGCCCGCGCCGCGGAGACCAACCCGGACATCCGGCGCGCGCACCCGCTGCTCACCGCCTGCCTCGCCGAGGTCGGCCACGTGGAGATCCGGACCAGGGGCACACTCTGCGGCTCGGTGGCGCACGCCGACCCGGCCGCCGAGCTGCCCGCACTGCTGCTGGCGCTGGACGGCGCGGTGCGGGTGGCCTGTGCGCGGCGGCGCCGCCGGATCGCCGCGGCGGACTTCCTGCGCGGCCCGTACCTGACCGCGCTGGACGAGCGGGAGCTGGTCGCCGGCGTCGAACTGCCGTGCCTGTCGCCGACCGCGGGCTGGTCGGTGCGGGAGATCGCCCGCCGCCGGGGTGACTTCGCGCTGGTCGGCGTTGTCACGGTGCTCGACGCCGACGCCGGCGGGCGCTGCACACAGGCGCGCATCGCGCTGTTCGGGGTGGCCGCCGTCCCGGTCCGCGCCGCCGCGGCCGAGCGGGCGCTGGTCGGCGAACCGCTGAGCCCCCGCCTGTTCACCGAGGCCGCCGGGTGCGCGTTCGACGGCGTGGCCATCCTGGGTGACCTGCACGGCTCCGCGACCTACCGTCGCCGTGCGGGCACCCGGCTGGTGCAGCGGTCCCTCGCCGAGGCGGCCGGCCGGCTGAGCGCTACGGAGGCGGCCCATGCGTGAGGCACACGACCCGGCGCCGGTGCGGCTGACGGTCAACGGGCGCACCGAGACCGGCCGCGCCACCCCGCGCACCACACTCGCCGACTTCCTGCGCCACGAGCTGGGGCTGACCGGCACCCATCTCGGCTGCGAGCAGGGCGTGTGTGGCGCCTGCACGGTGCTGCTCGACGGCCAGCCGGTGCGCGGCTGCCTCACGCTGGCGGTCCAGGCCGACGGCGCCCGGGTGGACACGGTCGAGGGACTCTCCGCTGAGGGCGGCGGTGACGGTCGGGCCGCCATGCACCCGCTGCAGGAGAAGTTCTGGGAGCACCAGGCGCTGCAGTGCGGCTTCTGCACGCCCGGCTTCCTGATGGCGGCGGTGGCGGCGGTGCGGGAGCAGCCGTCGATCACCCGGGGACAGATCCGCGACCGACTGTCCGGCAACATCTGCCGGTGCACCGGCTACCAGCCGATCGTGGACGCTGTGGCGGAGTACGCGGCCGGCCTCGGCCAGCGAGGTGACCGGCCGGATGAGCAGTCGCCCGGGCCGGGGGACGAGCAGCCATGAGCCTCACCGAGGGCTGGGTCGGCCGACGGGTCCGGCGGGTGGAGGACCCCCGCATCCTGCTCGGCCGCGGCCGCTTCGCCGACGACGTCACCCCGTCCCGTTGCCTGCACGCGGCGTTCGTCCGGTCCCCGGTGGCGCATGCCGCGATCACCGCCATCGACGTGGCCGCCGCGCGCCGGGCCGAGGGCGTGCACGCGGTGTACACCGCCGCCGACGTCGACCCGATCTGCCGGTCCTGGAAGGGGCTGCTGGACTGGCCGGGACTGGTGTCCGGCGACCAGCGGCCGTTGGCCACCGGCAAGGTGCACTACGTGGGTGAGCCGGTCGCGGTCGTGGTGGCCGAGAGCCGGGCGCTCGCCGAGGACGCGGTCGAACTGGTGGAGGTGGAGTACGCCGAGCTGGCGGCTGTCACCGACCCGATCCGCGCGCTCGGCGCCGACTCCGTCCTGGTGCACGAGGAGCTCGGCACGAACTTGGCGTTCGAGGGCCGCTTCGGCGGCGGCGACGTCGAGGCGGCGTTCGCGGGGGCGGCGGAGGTGGTGGAGATCGGCATGTCCACCGCGCGGCACACCGCCACCGCGATCGAACCGAGGGGCGCGGTCGCCGAGTTCGACCCGGTCGCCCGCGCGCTGACCGTCCGGCTGTCGACCCAGGCGCCGCACCTGCTGCAGTCCACCTTCGCCGAGCTGCTGGGCCTGCGGGAGAGCAGCGTGCGCATCCTCACCGACGAGGTCGGCGGAGCGTTCGGCATGAAGGCGCACGTGTACCCGGACGAGCTGGCAACCTGCGCGGCGACCATTCTGCTGGGGCGCCCGGTCAAGTGGATCCAGGACCGGGTCGAGGCGCTGCAGTCGGACACCCAGGCGCGCGACGAGCGGGTGGTCGCCGCGCTGGCGCTCGCGGCGGACGGCACGATCGCCGGGATGCGCGCCGAGGTGGTCAGCGACGGCGGTGCGTTCTCCGTCTACCCGCGCACCATGGTCACCGAGGGCATCCAGGTCGCCACGATCATGCCGGGGCCGTACCGGGTGCCGGTGTACCGCGCGCACCTGCGGGTGGCCATCACGAACAAGGCCCCGCTCGCGGTGTACCGGGGCGTCGGCCATCCGGTGGCGGTCCTGGTGATGGAAGCACTCATGGACGAGGCGGCCCGCCGGCTCGGCCTGGACCCGGCGGAGCTGCGCCGCCGCAACCTCATCAACCCCGACGAGCTGCCCTTCACCTCGGTCACCGGGCACGTCTACGACAGCGGGTCGCACCAGGAGTCGCTGCGCGTGCTGCTGCGCGACATCGCGCCCGGGACGCTGGCGGAGCGCAAGGAGCGGGCCCGGGACCGGGGCGCGCTGCTGGGTGTCGGGCTGGCCTGCTTCGTCGAGGTGACCGCGCCCGGGGTGGCGTTCTACGGCGCCCGGGGAGCCCCGATCACCGCGCACGACCAGGTCGAGGTGCGGATGGAGGCGGACGGTTCTGTCACCGTGCTGCTCGGCACCCCCGGCCAGGGACAGGGGCTGCACACCACCGCGGCGCAGGTGGTGGCCGACCACCTCGGCGTCCCGTTCGATCGGATCACCGTGCTCAGCGGCGACACCAAGACCGTCCCGCACGGCACCGGTGTCTGGGCCAGCCGCTCCGCCGTGGTCAGCTCGGGCGCAGCCGCGTCGGCCGCCCACCAGGTCAGGGACCGCCTGCTGGCCATCGCGGGGCACCTGATGGAGGCTGACCCGGCGGACCTGGAGCTGGTCGGCGGCGAAGTGCGGGTGGTCGGGGCGCCCGGCACCCGGATCGACGTCGGCGAGGTCGCCGAGGTGGCCCACTGGCGCACCCAGAAGCTGCCGCCCGAGCTGCGGGTGGGGCTCTCGGTGGTGGGGGAGTACGTCGGCCCCAACGTCACGTTCAACAACGGCGCGCACGCCGCCGTCGTGGAGATCGACGAGGACAGCGGCCTGGTGCGGCTGGTCGACTACAGCTGTGTCGAGGACTGCGGGGTGCTGATCAACCCGAGCATCGTGGACGGCCAGATCCGGGGCGGCGTGGCGCAGGGCGTGGGCGGCGCGCTGCTGGAGCGGCTGTACTACGACGAGAACGGTCAGCTGCTCACCTCGACCCTGCTGGACTACCTGTTGCCGGCCGGCCCGGACCTGCCGGACATCCACATCTCGCACATCGAGACGCCCAGTCCGATCACCATGCTCGGGGTCAAGGGCGCCGGCGAGGCGGGTGCCGCCGGAGCTCCCGCCGCCGTGCACAACGCGGTCAACGACGCCCTGGCGCAGCGCGGCGCCCGGGTGTGGCACCAGCCGATCACGCCGGAACGGGTGCTGCGCGCGCTGGACGAGGCCGCCGGGCGGCCGTGGCCGGAGCCGCCGGACGACCCGACCCTGCCGACCCCCGAGGAGGCGCCGTGACCACGGGCGAGGACCCGGCCAACCTGGCGGCGGGCGACTGGCCGGACGACGAGGTGCTCGCCTCGCCGGTGGACGGCCCCACCAGGGCTCCGGCGAGCACCGCGCTGCCGCGACCGGGTGTGTCGCCGACCGTCCGGTGGGTCGCGGTCGGCGCGGCGCTGGCCGGGGTGGCGGTGTTGTTCCGGCTGTTGCGCCGGGTGCTCGGCGGCGGCTGACACCGTAGCGTCGGCGCGTCGGCGCGGACCCACCAGCACGCACGGGCTCGCGAGGGAGCCCCGGAGCGAACTGCCCCGGGGCTCCCTCTCGACAGGTCTGCTTGTTCCTGCCTCGATTACCTGCTCACTACTCGCTACTTGACCGACCTACTTGACCGAGCTCACACCGCCGCGGCTGTTGTTCCGCTTCGCGGGTGCGGTCCGGTCCGCCGGCGCGGTCCTGTTCGCGGCCTTGCGGGTGACGCCGCGGGTGTCGTGCGCCGCCTCGTCACCGGCCTCGACGACCGACTCGGCCAGCCCGGTGCTCGCCTCGCTGACGGTGGCCGCGGTGTCCCGGGCCACCCGCTGGGTGCGGCGTGCGGTCTTCTCGCCGACCGAACGGCTCTCGAAGCTCACCACCTTGAGCACCTCGTCGCCGGCCTCGTGCAGCTCGTCGACGAGGTTCTCCAGCTGGCGGTCGAACCGCTTGTTGGTGTCCTCGATGGTGCGCAGCGCACGGGCGACGCGAGGCTCGGTGCGGATGCGCTCCGCGGTGTCCTCGCCACGCTCGGCCCACTCGTTGTAGGTCTTGCGGGCCCGGTCGGCGGCCTTGT